>NZ_JBNAGK010000009.1:243851-255180 GCF_049803835.1 Tropicibacter sp. S64
CCCCCGCCGGGGTTCGGGCCGCATAACAAGGGCTTATTATCACTCACCGCGGGGGGGCGCTGCCCCCGGACCCCCGAGGTATTTTTGGGACCAGAGAACATGGGGGCGTGCGCTCCGGTTTCTGGTCCGGGAGGAAAGACACATGTATGCATTTGACGTAGTGCGCCCGAAGAGCCTCGACGAGGCGTTGGCGGCGCTGGGTGAGGAAGACGCACAGGCGCTGAGCGGTGGTCAGACCCTGATCCCGACACTGAAGCAGCGGCTGGCAATGCCCTCGAAACTGGTGAGCCTGACGGCCATCGACGCGCTCAAGGGCGTGTCGCTGGAAGGGCGCGAGCTGCGGATCGGCGGCGCGACACCGCATGCGGTGGTGGCGGCGGAGACGGCCGAAAGCTATCCGGCGCTGTCGGCTCTGGCGGGCAACATCGGCGATCCGGCGGTGCGCAACCGCGGCACCATCGGCGGCAGTCTTGCCAACAACGACCCGTCGGCCTGCTACCCAGCAGCGGCGCTCGGCTCGGGCGCGACCATCGTGACGAACACCCGCGAGATCGCGGCGGATGACTACTTCGAGGGCATGTTCGCCACGGCGCTCGAGGAAGGCGAGATCATCACCGCGGTGAAGTTCCCGGTCCCGGAGAAAGCGGCCTATGTGAAGTTCGAACAGCCCGCGTCGCGCTTCTCGCTCGTCGGCGTTTTCGTCACCAAGGGTGCGGACGGTGTGCGCGTGGCGGTGACCGGCGCCTCCAACAACGGCGTGTTCCGCTGGACCGAGGCCGAGGAGGCGCTGAACAGCAACTTCTCCGCCGATGCGATCAGCGGTCTTTCGGCTTCCGCCGATGACATGATCTCCGATCTGCACGGCTCCGCAGCCTACCGCGCCCATCTGGTCGGCGTTATCACCAAACGGGCGGTGACGGCAGCCAACGGCTGACGCGGCGACATCCACGGTTTGGCCCCGGCTTTCCACGCGAGAGCCGGGGCCTTTCTTTTGATC
Organism: Tropicibacter sp. S64; assembly: GCF_049803835.1. NCBI lineage: Bacteria > Pseudomonadati > Pseudomonadota > Alphaproteobacteria > Rhodobacterales > Roseobacteraceae > Tropicibacter > Tropicibacter sp. S64. The sequence goes on from NZ_JBNAGK010000009.1 coordinate 244,849, forward strand.
AAATCGTCGGGCGGGGCTTTCCCTCGGGGCGCGGAGGCGTATGCTGCGCTCCAAACGTTGGAGGATGCCATGAACGAGATGAGCCCCGAAAAGCCCAAGCTGAAACCCAAGGATGCTCCGGATCTGGGCCGGTTCGATTGGGAGGACGCGTTTCGCCTTGCCGATCAGCTGAGCGAGGAAGAGCGGATGCTGGCGGAGGCGGCGCGGTCCTTTGCACAGGAGAAACTCGCGCCACGGATCGTCAAGGCGTTCGAGGAAGAGACGGTCGCCCCCGAGGTTTTCGCCGAAATGGGTGCGATGGGCCTGCTTGGCGTCACGGTGCCGGAGGAATACGGCGGCATTGGCGCGTCTTATGTCTCCTACGGCCTCGTGGCCCGGGAGGTCGAGCGCGTGGACAGTGGCTATCGCTCGATGATGAGCGTACAGTCGAGTCTCGTGATGTATCCGATCTATGCCTATGGCTCCGAGGCGCAGCGGCAGAAGTACCTTCCGAAGCTGGCGAGCGGGGAATGGATCGGTTGTTTCGGCCTGACCGAGCCGGACGCGGGCAGCGATCCGGGCAGCATGAAGACCACGGCGAAGAAGACCGAGGGCGGCTACGTGCTGAACGGCTCGAAGATGTGGATTTCCAATGCGCCGATTGCGGATGTCTTCGTGGTCTGGGCCAAGTCGGAGGCCCATGGCGGCAAGATCCGCGGCTTTGTCCTGGAGAAGGGCCTCAAGGGGCTGTCCGCGCCGAAGATCGGCAACAAGCTGTCCTTGCGGGCGTCCGTCACCGGCGAGATCGTTCTGGACGGTGTGGAGGTGGGCGAGGATGCCCTGCTGCCGCATGTGGAGGGGCTGAAAGGGCCGTTCGGCTGTCTCAACCGCGCCCGCTACGGCATCGCCTGGGGTGTGCTCGGCGCGGCGGAGTTCTGTTGGCACGCGGCACGGCAATATGGCCTCGACCGGGTGCAGTTCGGCAAGCCGATTGCCCAGACGCAGCTGTTCCAGAAGAAGCTGGCGGACATGCAGACGGAGATCTCGCTCGGCCTGCAGGGCTGCCTGCGGGTGGGCCGCCTGATGGACGAAGCCAAGGGCGCGCCGGAGATGATCAGCATTCTCAAGCGCAACAACTGCGGCAAGGCTTTGGACATCGCGCGGATGGCCCGCGACATGCACGGCGGGAACGGGATTTCCGGCGAGTTCCAGGTGATCCGGCACATGGTGAACCTCGAGACGGTGAACACCTACGAGGGCACCCATGACGTGCATGCGCTCATTCTGGGCCGGGCGCAGACGGGTTTGCAGGCGTTTTTCTGAGACGCGGCAACCCTGAAGCGTTTCTTCATGGTTTGTGAAGGAGAAGGGCAGGGCGGGAGCCTTGCCCTTTTGCCGATGTGGGCGTGTAGTTCGTCCAACATCCGGAGGAGATTGGATAATGAATCTGCATGCAATGCTGACGGCGCGGGCCGAAGGCGGCAAACCTGTCCGCGTCGGCCTGATCGGGGCGGGCAAGTTCGGCTCGATGGTTCTGGCGCAGGCGCGCAAGATCAAGGGCTATCACATCGTCGGCGTGGCCGATCTCGATGTGGGCAAGGTGCGCGGCTCGCTCAAGCGCACCGGCTGGGAGGAGGACGAGTATTCCGCGACCTCGCTCGGCAATGCCATGGACACGGGCAAGACCTTCGTGACGGACTCGGCTGCGGACCTTTGCGCCTTCGACGGCATCGAGTGCATCATCGAGGCGACGGGGCATCCGCTGGCGGGCACGCGGCACGCGCTGATGGCGATCGAGGGCATGAAGCATATCGTCATGGTGAACGTCGAGGCGGATGTCATGGTCGGGCCGATCCTCGGGCGGATGGCGCGGGAGAAGGGCCTCGTCTATTCGATGGCTTACGGCGATCAGCCGGCCTTCATCTGCGAGCTGGTGGACTGGTGCCGCTCTTGCGGTTTTGAATTAACATCCGCCGGTAAGGGTATGAATTTCCGTCCGGAATTCAGGTACAGCACGCCGGAGACCGTCTGGGGCTATTTCGGCTGGTCCGAGGAGTTCGTCGCCAAGGGCGATTTCAATCCGAAGATGTACAACTCCTTCACCGACGGCACGAAGGCGGCGATCGAGATGGCGGCGGTGGCCAATGGCACCGGGCTGGATTGTCCGGACGACGGCCTCGCCTTCTATCCCACCGGCCTGCATGACCTTGCGGATGTGTTCAAGCCGAAGTCCGAGGGTGGACGGCTGCCGAAGACCGGTCTCGTGGACATTGCCGCCAGCGTCGAGCCGGACGGGCGGAAGGTCTTCAACCATATCCAGTACGGCATGTTCGTGACGTTCAAGGCACCGGACGAATACACACGCGGCTGCTTCGAGCAGTATGGCCTGCTGACGGACAAGAGCGGCTGGTATGGCTCCATGTGGCGGCCGTTCCACCTGATTGGTCTGGAGACGTCGGTTTCGGTGCTCTCGGCCGTGCTGCGGGGCGAGCCGACCGGCTCGTCCAAGGAGTTCCGGGGCGATGCGGTGGCGACGGCGAAGTCGGACCTGAAGGCCGGGTCGTACCTGGACGGGGAAGGCGGCTTTGCCACCTGGGCGAAGGCGATCCCGGCGGCGCAATCCGTCGCCATCGACGCCCTGCCCATGGGCCTCGCGCATCATGTGAAGCTGAAGACCGATGTGAAGCGGGATACCATCGTGCGGATGTCGGATGTGGAGTTCGTGGACGATCTCGACGTGGTGGACCTGCGCAAACGGCAGGTGGCGCAGATGGGGCCGAAATAGCAGGGTCCGGCCTTTACAGGGTGTCCAGGACGTCGCTTTCGAGGATGCAGTCATCGGCTCCGTTCAGCCGGATGAAATCGCGATAGCTGCCGGGCGCGAAGGAGGTGATGGCAATCAGGGCGACCAACCCTGCCTGTGCGAAATGCGCCCGCGCCGCCTGGGTACGGGTGACCGCCTCCGGATCGAAAGCGTCGGCGCCGACGAGGACACAGGCCTCCGTCCACGTCGGCGTTTCCGGGCCGACACTGGCCGCAGCCGTGAAATTCGGCAGGACCTGGTCCAGCGCGTCGTTCAGCGCCTTGGTCAGACCGAGACCGATGACATGGCTGCTTTTCTCGAAGTACTGGGACAAGGGCAGATTGTCGGGGCTGAGCAAGGGCCCCGGCGGTCTGATATGGCAGGCGTGCATCATGGACCCGTTCTCGTTCCTGATTGGGGATTTCGCGCCTTGAAGCCCGCCGCGTCCGGGATTGGAAGCCTCTTGGAGTGTCCTGGGTGTTACATCGGTCGGCATCGCGCCATGTAACATGTGTCACGGCATAAAAAGCTCTGACATATAACGTTTTTCTCGCAGTCCGGTTGCTCCGGATAATTTTACACCTGATCCGGTATCTTCTGCTATCATCGCGGAACGAGGATATTTGCACATTCCGATGAACCACGCGACGGATGACAGCGCAGCGGCATTGGCCGCCGAAGTCGACCGGCTTCTGGCAACCGAGCGCTTTGGCAAGTCATCGGCGCTGTCCGAGTTGCTGGTTTTCCTGCGCGATCGCTATCCGGACCGGCACCGCGATCCGACCACGGAATATGTCATCGCGCAAGACCTTCTGGGCCGGGGCGGTGCCTTTGATCCGAAGACCGATACGGTGGTGCGGGTTAGGATGCGCCGTCTGCGCGACGCGCTGGCGGAGGTCTACGGCGAAAATCCAAAGGGCGACTGCCTCAGCATTCCGAACCGCAATTACGATCTCGAACTGATCCGCGGGGCCCGCCAAAAAGGCTGGCTGCATCGCGCCCGCGTGCTGCGCGGCTGCAGCGCGGCGCTTGCGCTGGCCGCGACCGGCGGGATCCTCTACGCGGTCTACACAAGCCTCTTTACTCCCAACGTGGTGCAATACCCGCTGATCAAGATCCTGCCAGTGCAGAACCTCACGGGCGAGCCGAAACTCGATATTTTCGAGGAAGGGCTGCAGCGGCAGCTTGGCAGCGATCTGCAAAAGTTTGGGCGCTACCGCGTGTTCATCTCCTCGCCACCCGAGCGCGAGACGGATGAAGAGGATTTCACGCTGCGGGGCAGCATCCTGCAACTGGACGACGACGCCGACATAGCCTTCCGGCTGGAGCGGGGCGCGGACAACGCGGTGGTCTACGGTGCCCGGTTCAAGGGCCAGATGCTCGGGACGAACTATTACGAGGAGATCTCGGCGATTTCCCGGGAGATCGCCGGACAGATCGGCGGGCAGGGTGGCCCGGTGGTCCGCGACATTTCCGCCACCGAGACAACCGCGCCGGCGATCATGGGACTCTCGGGTCTCAGCGGTGTCGATGTGGACGTGTTCCGCTGCATCGTCCTGAAAGACATGTTCTTCGACACATACGAGCCTGACCGGATCATCAAGGCGTACCGCTGTTTCGAGCGCATTCTGGCGCAGGTCGGAGACGATCCGATTGCGCTGAGCAGCTGGGGCACGGTTGTCATGCACACCGTGCCGGGCTTCAACCTGATGGAAACCGCCGGATTGCCTGCGGACATGCTCTGGGAGCCGGAGGGCGCGCTGGAGCTGGCGACCAACATCGCGCAGGTCTATCCGAACTCGCCGGACGCGCTGCTGCTGCTGGGATCGGTGCAGAGCCTGACGGATCAGCCGGAACGCGCGGAGATCTCGCTCCGGCATGCGATCGACCTCAATCCCGGCGATGCCACGGCACATGCGGTTCTGGCCTACATGCAGCTGACGCGGGAGCAGTACGAGCAGGCCATCCTGAGCGGCGAGGAGGCGCTGCGTCTCAGTGCCGAGCCGCAGGGATACATCTATTTCCCGATTGCCATTGCGTCGCTTGTGCTGGGACGGGAGGCGCAGGCGGAGCGGGCGCTGGCGCAGTATATCGCCAAACGCAGCGGACCCGGCGCGGATGTCATGCAGTTGCTGCTGGCCCGTCTCGAAAACAACCGGCCGGTCATCGACCATCTTGCGCCGAAGGTCGCCGCCATGTCCGAGCCGCTTGTGGGCTACAGCCAGTTCCTGCGCGGCGCGGCAACCCGGGCGGCGTTGCAGCGTTATCTGCCCGAGGTGGACTTCGGGGCGCAGTGACACGAAAAAGGCCCCGGCGCGTGCCGGGGCCTGCTGTGGGGCTGCTCAGGCCGTTACTTCGAGCGGTTGTAGACGTCGAAGAAGACGGCGGCGAGCAGGACGAGGCCCTTGATCATCTGCTGGTAGTCGATGCCGATGCCGACGATGGACATGCCGTTGTTCATCACGCCCATGATGAAGGCGCCGACAACGGCCCCGATGACCTTGCCCGAACCGCCCGACATGGACGCGCCGCCGATGAAGACCGCTGCGATCACGTCGAGTTCGACGGCGAAGCCGGCTTTCGGCGTGGCGGTGTTCAGGCGGGCGGCGAAGATCAGGCCGGCGAGGGCGGCCAGAAGCCCCATGTTGACGAAGGCCAGGAAAGTCAGGCGCTCGGTCTTGATGCCCGAGAGCTTGGCGGCCTTCTCGTTGCCCCCCAGCGCATAGATGCGGCGGCCGATGGTCGTGTTGGCGGTCAGAAAGGCGTAGATCACCGTCAGCACCACCATGGAAATCAGCACGTTCGGCAGCCCCCGGAAGGTGGCGAGCTTGAAGGTGACGAACAGGAGGGCCGCGCCGACGACGACGTTGCGGATGACGAAGAAGGACTGCGGTTCATCCTCGATCCCGTACTTCTTGTTCCGTGCCCGGTCACGCATGCCGAGGTAGACGATCACCGCCACGGCGATCAGGCCAAGCGCCATGGCAAGCCCGTTGAAGTTCCGCACGCCAGCCAGATCGGCGAAGGGGGTCATCATCTCCTTGGAGAACAGATCCGGGATGAAGCCGGTGGAGAGGCTCTGGAAATTCTTCGGGAAGGGGCCGACGGACTGACCCTGCAACAGCAGCAGCGACGCGCCGCGGAACACCAGCATCCCGGCGAGGGTCACGATGAAGCTCGGGATCTTCCAGTAGGCGACGAAGTAGCCCTGCGCCGCGCCGATGACGATGCCCATGAGCAGCGAGGCGATGATGGCGAGCCAGACCGGCTGGTCCATGTCGACGATCATCACGGCGGCAAAGGCCCCGATGAAGCCCATCACGGAGCCAACGGAAAGGTCGATGTTGCCCGAGACGATGACCACCAGCATGCCGAGCGCCATGATGATGATGTAGCTGTTCTGCAGGAACAGGTTGGTGATGTTGACGGGTTTCAGCAGCGTGCCGTCGGTGACCACCTGGAAGAAGACCATGATCGCGATGAGCGCGATCAGAAGACCGTATTCGCGCAGGTGATGTTTGAAGTAATAGCCCATGCCCCGGGCGTCCGCGGTTGCCTGTTCCATGACGGCCTCCCTCACTCTGTGACTATGAGCGACATGATGCGCTCCTGGCTGGCCTCTTCGGCGGTAAGTTCACCGACAAGCTCGCCTTCGTTCATGACGTAGATCCGGTCGCACATGCCGAGCAGTTCCGGCATCTCCGACGAGATCATGACCACGCCTTTGCCCTGCGCGGCGAGGTCATTGATGATGCTGTAGATCTCGAATTTCGCGCCAACGTCGATGCCGCGCGTCGGCTCGTCGAGGATCAGCACCTCCGGACCCGCGAACAGCCATTTCGAGAGGACAACCTTCTGTTGGTTGCCGCCCGAAAGGTTGATGACCTTCTGGAAGACCGAGGGCGTGCGGATGTTCATCGCCTTGCGGTATTTCTCCGCGACGGTGGTTTCCTCGCGCTCGTTGATGACCCCGGCGGAGGAGACGCCGGGCAGGTTGGCGAGCGTGATGTTCGTCTGGATGTCCTCGTCCAGCACGAGTCCCAGCGACTTGCGGTCCTCCGTGACATAGGCGAGCCCTGCCTTGATGGCGCGGTCGATCTGGCTGACGTCGATCGGCTGGCCGTGCAGGGAGACGGTGCCGGAGATGTTCCGCCCGTAGCTGCGGCCGAAGATCGACATGGCGAGTTCCGTCCGGCCCGCGCCCATCAGCCCCGCGATGCCGACGACTTCGCCCTTGCGGACGGTGAAGTTGACGTCGGTGATGACCTGCCGTTCGGCGTGCTCAGGATGCCAGACGTTCCAGTCCTTGACCTCCATGAGCACGTCGCCGGGATTGCGCGGCCGCTCCGGGTAGCGGTCGGACATATCGCGGCCGACCATGTCGCGCACGATGCGATCTTCGGTGATCTCGCCCGAAGCCGCGGACATGGTGCTGACAGACGTGCCGTCGCGGATGACCGTCACCGTATCCGCCACGCGGCGGACCTCGTTGAGCTTGTGGGAGATGATGATCTGCGTGACGCCCTGCTGTTTGAGCTCCAGCATCAGGTCGAGCAGCGCCTGGCTGTCCGCCTCGGAGAGCGCGGCGGTCGGCTCGTCGAGGATCAGCAGGCGGACTTCCTTGGACAGCGCCTTGGCGATCTCCACGAGCTGCTGCTTGCCGACGCCAAGTTGTTCGATGCGGGTGGCCGGGGCCTCGCGCAGGCCGACCTTCCTGAGCAGCGCTTCGGTGCGCTGGAAGGTCTCGCGCCAGTCGATCACGCCGGAGGTGGCGCGTTCGTTGCCGAGAAACAGGTTCTCCGCGATGGAAAGGAGCGGCACGAGGGCCAGTTCCTGGTGGATGATGATGATGCCGCGATGCTCGGAATCGGCGATGTCGCGGAATTGGGCCAGATCGCCCGCGTAGTGGATTTCACCATCGTAGCTGCCTGCGGGGTAGACCCCGGAGAGCACCTTCATCAGGGTCGATTTCCCGGCGCCGTTTTCGCCGCAGATGGCGTGGATTTCGCCTTCCATCACCTTGAGATTGACCGCGTCGAGCGCCTTGACGCCCGGAAAGGTCTTGGTGATCGAACGCATTTCGAGAAGCGGTGTCACGCTTGCCCCCTTCAAGAGTAGAGGAGCCTGCCCCGCGTCCCGGAAGATGGTCCGGGGCAGGGGGCAGGCATTGGGAGTGAAAGCGGAGAAGGGCTTACTTGATCTGGTCTTCGGTGTAGTAACCGGACCCGATCAGGATTTCCTCCCAGTTGCTCGCATCGACCGAAACCGGCTCGAGCAGGTAGGACGGAACGACCTTCACACCGTTGTCATAGGTGGTGGTGTCGTTGATTTCCGGCTCGCCGCCGGCGAGAAGCGCGTCAACCATGCCGACGGTCACGCGGGCCAGCTCGCGGGTGTCCTTGAAGACGGTCGAGTACTGCTCGCCTGCGAGGATGGATTTCACGGACTGCACTTCGGCGTCCTGACCGGAGACGATCGGCATCTTCAGATCGCCGGAGCCGTAGCCCACGCCCTTGAGCGAAGAGAGGATGCCGATGGACAGGCCGTCATACGGGGAGAGCACGCCATGCACCTGCTTGTCGGTGTAATGGGCGGAGAGGAGGTTATCCATGCGGGCCTGCGCCACCGCGCCGTCCCAGCGCAGCGTGCCGACGGTGTCCATGCCCATCTGGCCGGACTGGATGACGATGCTGCCATCGTCGATCATCGGCTGCAACACGGACATCGCGCCGTTGTAGAAGAAGTAGGCGTTGTTGTCGTCCGGCGAGCCGCCGAACAGCTCGACATTGTACGGGCCGTCACCGAAACGCTCCTTGAGACCGTTCACGAGGCTGGTGGCCTGCTGCACGCCAACCTTGAAGTTGTCGAAGGTGGCGTAATAGTCGACGTTGCCGCTGTCGCGGATCAGGCGGTCATAGGCGATGACATAGATGCCGGAGGCCGCTGCGTTCTCCAGCGCGTTCGACAGCGTGGTACCGTCGATGGCGGCGATCACGAGCACGTCGACACCCTTGGTGATCATGTTCTCGATCTGCGCGAGCTGGTTCGGAATGTCGTCCTCGGCATACTGCAGGTCGGCCTCGTAACCGGCCTTTTCCAGTTCCAGCACCATGTTGTCGCCGTCGGCGATCCAGCGTGCGGAGGATTTCGTCGGCATGGCGATGCCCACGGTGCCTTCGGCAAACGATGCGGACGCGAAAGCGATGACCGCGGTGGCTGCGGTCAGAAGTGTCTTGAGTTTCATAGTTACCTCCCAGAGGCGCAGGGCTCCCGTCCGCCGCACCTTGTTATCCCGAGCCCGTGTGGACTCATATGGTATCACTATTGTGGGCATGCATACCTGTAAAATGCTATTGTGCGCGCTGGGTATAACGATATTGGTATGCATATGGACCTCATACGCCGCCTGAAACTCACCCATCTGAAACTGCTTCTGAAGATCGCCGAAGTGGGCCAGATCCAGATTGCCGCCGGGGCATTGAACATGTCGCAACCGGCGGCCTCGCGCATCCTTGCGGAAATCGAACGGGAGGTGACCGCGCCGCTTTTCACCCGCACGCCGAAGGGCATGGAGGTGACGCCGGTCGGTGCAGCGTTCCTGCGCCGTGCCCGTGTCGTGCTGTCAGAGCTGGACGGGCTGGAGACCGAGGTGCAGCAGCTGATCAAGGGGCAGGCGGGTGAGGTGCGCATCGGCGCGGTCACCGGCCCGGCGGTCGGCATCCTGATGCCGGTGGTGCAGCAGTTGCGCTCCGAGGCGCCTGAGATGTCCATTACCATCGAGGTGAGTCCCTCGACGGATCTCGTGCGGGGGCTGGAGGAAGGCCGCTTCGATTTCATCCTCGCACGCATCCCGGGCTGGCAGGACAGCCGCGAGTTCATGGTGCATCCGGCGCGCTCGGAGGCGGTGCGGCTGCTGGTGCGGCGCACGCATCCGCTGGCCGGGCGGCGCGGCGTGCGACTGGCGGACCTGCTGGTGTACGACTGGGTGATCCAGGAACGCGGCTCGCCGATCCGGCAGGCGGTGGAAACGGCACTGCACGGTGCAGGCATCCCGACACCGCACCGGGTGGTCAACAGTTCCTCGCTGCTGATCGTCCTGTCGCTGATCACCTCGACCGATGCCATTTCTCCGCAATCGCGCGAAGTCGCGGACCTGCTCGACAGCGAGGCGCTCGGCGGCGGGCTGACCACACTCGATCTCGCGGCGGACATCACCGTGACACCGTATTTCGCCATCCGCCACAACACGCGGCAGCTGACGCAGGCGGCGACACTGGTGTTCGAGAAGGTGCTGCGCAGCCTTTGATGCGCAGAAACGGATGGTTGCAGCGCGATCTTCGCACGATGCGCAAGGCTCCGCATCTGGACGGAACGACGGATGGGGTTGGTTTCGATGGTGAAGGCTCAAGGGTCGTTGCGACGGTTTCCGCTATCTCAGTTTCATCATCTCGGCTCTGAAGGCCTCGGTGGGGGTGCGCCAACCAAGGCACTTTCTGGGCGTACCGTTCAGGCGGTCGCAAATCGCCTTCATCTTGCGATTTGACAGCGCC
>NZ_JBNAGK010000010.1:0-253502 GCF_049803835.1 Tropicibacter sp. S64
ATCACATCCGCTTCCCGCATCCCCTCCAGCGGGACCGATTCGAACGGGACGCCGGCTTCTTCGGCAACCACCCGCAAACTGTCCAGCCGCGTCGCGCTCCGGTTCCAGGCGATCACCTTTTCGAACGGGCGCTGTTCCAGCGCGGCGCGTAACTGGAACGTCGCCTGGTGCCCCGCGCCGATCATCCCCAGCACCCGCGCGTCCGGTCGTGCCAGATGCCGGATCGACACCGAGGATGCCGCCGCCGTGCGCAGCGCCGTCAACAGGTTGCCCCCGACCATCGCCGTAGGCTGGCCCGTGTCGGGATCGAACAGGAACACCGTCGACTGGTGATTGATCAGCCCCCGGCGGTCCATGTTGTGCGGCCAGTAGCCCCCGGCCTTCAGCCCCAGCACCTGGCCTGCGCCATCGAAGCCGCCCTTGAACCCGTAGAGCGCGTCCTCGTGCCCCAGGGCTTCGCGCACCACGGGAAAGTTGCGCGCCGCCCCCGCCGCCATCGCGGCAAAAACCTGTTCGACGGCGTCGAACGCCGCCTCGCGGGTCATCAGATCGGCGATGACCCGTTCCGGTACGATCCACATGATATGGTGTCCTTCAAACTGCGACGCCCACCCAAGACGTCATCCGGGACCGAGTCCCTGCTTCTTCTTGGTGCAAATACCCCGGGGAGAGCGAGGGGCTGGCCCCTCGCACCCCCTGTCGGCGCTCAATAGGCCTTGCCGCGGGCCGAAACAGGCCAGACGCATTCGACCTTGCCGTTTCGAACACCGACGTACCAGTCGTGGACATTGGCGGTCGGGTCGCAATGACCGGGCACGAGGCGCAGCTTTTCACCCACCTTCAGCACGGCATTCGGATCGGCAATCACACCATGCTCGTCCGAGCATTTGACATATTCCACGTCGTCGCGCCCGTAGATGACCGGCAGGCCGCTGTCGACGGATTGCGCCTTGAGACCGGCGTCGCAGATCGCCTTGTCGGGCTTGGCGTGGCTCATCACGCTGGTCAGGATGAAGAACGCGTTTTCCCATTCGCCCGCGTCGATGCGCTGGCCGTCCTTGTCCAGAATGCGGCCGTAATCCGCGTCCATGAAGGCGTAGGACCCGCATTGCAGTTCGTTATACAGGCCGGAAGTCGACTCGAAGCAATAGGACCCGGTGCCACCACCCGACACCAGATCGGTGTCGATCCCTTCGGCCTTCAGCGCGTCGACCGCGTCCTGCACCTGCGCGATGGCCGCGTCGATCCTGGCCTTGCGCGCGCCGAAATCGTCCATGTGCTGCATCGCGCCCTGATAGGCCTGAATCCCGCGATAAATCAGGTTGCCCGCCGCGACGGCCGCCTTTGCGATCTCGACCACCGCAGGCGTGGTGGTTACGCCGCAGCGCCCCGCGCCGCAGTCGATTTCCACGAAGACGCCAAGGGTCGTGCCTGCCGTGACCGCCGCCGCCGACAGGTCGGCAATATTGGCGACGTCATCCACGCAAACGATCACCTCGCCGCCGCTGATCTTCGGCAGCTGCGCCAGCCGCGCGATCTTGGCCGGGTCGCGCACCTGGTTCGACACGAGGATTTCCTTGATACCCGCGCGGGCAAAGACCTCGGCTTCGGACACTTTCTGGCAGCAGACGCCGATCGCGCCGCCCAGATCCATCTGAAGCTTCAGCACGTCCACCGACTTGTGCATCTTGCCGTGCGCCCGATGGCGCATTCCGTGCGCCTTGGCATAATCGCCCATCTTGCGGACGTTGCGCTCCAGCGCGTCGAGGTCCAGCACCAGCGCGGGGGTCTGGATGTCGGCGGCGTCCATGCCGGGCTTGGCCGGAATGTCATAACCCACCTCGTAGAGGTCGAAATTGGTCAGGTCTTTCATCGGAAATCTCCTCAGCCCATCCAGGGCAATTTATCCAGATCGACGTTTCCGCCGGTGATGATGATGCCCACGCGCTTGCCGCGGAAGGCGTCGGGGTTCTTCAGGATGGTGGCCAGGGGCACCGCGCTCGACGGTTCCATGACGATGCGCAGATGTTTCCAGATCAGCTTCATCGCGTCGACGATTTCCGGATCGGAGGCCGTGTAGATCTCGCTCACGTGGGTCCGGACGAAGTGCCATGTCAGGTCCTTGAGTGGCACCAACAGCCCGTCCGCGATGGTCTTCGGCGCGTCATCGGCGATGATGTGCCCCGCCTTGAAGCTGCGAAACGCGTCGTCCGCCTGTTCCGGTTCCGCCGCGATGACTTGGCATTCGGGGGCGAGCGTCGCCAGCGTCAGGCAGGTGCCCGAGATCATGCCGCCGCCGCCGATCGGCGCGACCACCATGTCCAGCCCGTCGGTCTGCTCCATGAACTCCTTGGAACAGGTGCCCTGCCCCGCGATCACACGCGGATCGTTGTAGGGATGGACGAAGTCGCCGCCTGTCCGGGCCTGCACCTCTGCAAAGGTCGCCTCCCGGCTGCTCGTCGACGGCTCGCATTCCGTGATCACGCCGCCGTAGCGCCGCACCGTGTCCTTCTTGGCCTGCGGCGCGGTGCGCGGCATGACGACGTTGCAGGGAATGCCCCGCAGCATGGCCGCGTAGCTGAGGCAGGACGCATGGTTGCCGCTGGAATGCGTCGCCACGCCCTTGGCCGCCCGCGCGTCGTCCAGCCCGAAGACCGCGTTGCAGGCCCCGCGCACCTTGAAGGCGCCGGGTTCCTGGAAGTTCTCGCATTTGAAGAAAAGCTGACAGCCGGCCAGATCGTTCAGGTAATCCGAGACCCGCACCGGCGTGCGCCGGATATGCGGCTTGATCCGTCCATGCGCGGCAAGCATGTCGTCATAGGTCGGGATGTCCAGAAGGTCCTTCATGCCGCGGCCCTTTGCGGTGCGGCGCGGGTGGCGCGGTAGTGCTCCTGTGCGGCGGCGACACCGGAGCCGAGGGCAATCGGCAAGCCGAGATCGGCCATGACCATCTCCGCCGTCGCGATGCCGGACAAGGCCATGACATCGGTGAGCGAGCCGAGATGGCCAATGCGGAAGACCTTCCCGGCGACCTCGCCAAGGCCGGTGCCGAAGGCCACGCCATAGGTCTGCGCGGCATGCTCGACGATACGTGTGGCGTTGAAGCCCTCCGGTGTACGGATGGCGCTGACCGTGTCGGAGTAGACCTCCGGCGAGGTGGCGCAGAGGTCGAGGCCCCAGGCGCGGACCGCGGCGCGGACGCCCTCGGCGATGCGGGTGTGCCGGGCGAAGACATTTTCCAGCCCCTCTGACAGCAGCATCTGGCAGGCGTCGTTGAGGCCATTCAGCAAGCCCACGGCGGGGGTGTAGGGGTAGGCGTTGTTGGCATAGCCCTTCGCCATGTCGTGAATGTCGAAATAGGTGCGCGGCAGTTTCGCGGTTCTGGTGGCTTCGATGGCCTTTTGGGAAAAGCCGGTGATGGCGAGGCCCGGCGGCAGCATGAAGCCCTTTTGCGAGCCGGTCACGGCCACGTCGATGCCCCAGTCGTCGAAGCGGAAGTCCATGGAGGCGATGGAGCTGACACCGTCGACGAAGAGCAAGGCGGGGTGCCCGGCGGTGTCCAGAGCGCGGCGCAGTGCGGCGATGTCGGATTTCACGCCGGTGGCGGTCTCGTTGTGGGTGGCGAGGACGGCCTTGATCCGGTGAGCCTTGTCCGCCGTCAGGATTTCCTCATAGCGGTCGGCGGGCAGGCCATCGCCCCACGCGGTTTCGATCACCGTGACCTGTAGGCCATGTCGTTGGCACATGTCGATCCAGCGGTGCGAGAACATGCCATTCCGCGCGGCGAGGACGTGATCCCCCGGGGAAAGCGTGTTGGTCAGCGCGGTTTCCCAGCCGGCGGTGCCGGTGCCGGGGAAGATATAGACCTCGGCGGTCTGCGATTGCAGGACCCGGCGCACGCCGTCCCGCGCCGGGTGCAGGATTTGGCCGAATAGCGGCGATCGGTGGTCGATGGTCGGCATGTCGCAGGCCTTGCGCAGCCGCTCGGGGATGTTCGTCGGGCCGGGGATGAAAACCGGGTTCTGAAAGCTCATGGCGGGGCTCCTTCCATTCTCGAGGAGGACCATAGGACAGGTCATTTCATGAAGAAATTTTTTTGAAATCGGTTTTCAGATTCCGGAGCGTTTGAATTTTTCAGCGTTTACAGTCGGTTGAGTTTTTCATATTGTGAAGTGGTTTTTCAAACAGAATTAAGTGGCGGCGATGCAGGACGAATCCACCACCCGCAGGCGGGGCAGGCCGCGCGGCTGGGACGACAAGACGGAGCAGAACACCATCAAGTCGCTGGACCGGGCGATGGCGGTGTTCGAGCATCTGAGCGGGGCGTCGGGCCTCGCGCTGACGCAGCTGGCGGAAGAAACCGGGCAATCGCCGGCCACGGTCTACCGCATCCTCGTCACGCTGGAAGGGCGGGGGATGGTGGAGTTCGACCGGGACGAGCAGCTTTGGCACGTCGGTGCGCGGTCCTTCGTCATCGGGGCAAGGTTCTTGCGGCGGACGAGCCTTGTGGAACGCGCCCGGCCGATCATGCGGCGGCTGATGGAGGAGACGGGGGAAACCGCGAACCTTGGCATCGAGAAGGAAGGCGCGGTGCTGTTCCTGAGCCAGGTTGAAACACATTCGGCGATCCGGGCGTTCTTTCCGCCAGGGACGCTCTCGGCGATGCATGCCTCGGGGATCGGCAAGGCGCTCCTTGCGTTCATGGATGCCGGGCGGCTGGAGAGGGTGTTATCGGAGCCGCTGGAACGTTTCACCGAGCGGACCCTGACCGACGAAAAGGCCTTGCTGGCCGATCTGGCGCGTGCACGGGTGCGCGGCTACGCGGTGGACGACGAGGAGAAGAACAACGGCATGCGCTGTATCGCGGCGCCGGTGTTTGACATGAACCGGGAGGTGGTGGCGGGGATTTCCGTGTCCGGCCCGGTGAACCGGATCGGACCGCAGGAGATGGAAAACCTCAGCCGCCCTGTGATGCGGGCGGCGGCGGCATTGACCCTGGCAATCGCGGGCGCGAGACCCTAGCGCAACCGCAATGGCATATGCCGGTTGACGTCTTTGTACAGAAGGTAGCGGAACTTGCCCGGCCCCCCGGCATAACAGGCCTGCGGACAGAAGGCGCGGAGCCACATGAAATCGCCCGCCTCGACCTCCACCCAATCAGTGTTGAGCCGATACGCGCCCTTGCCTTCGAGCACATAGAGCCCGTGCTCCATGACGTGCGTTTCAAGGAAGGGGATCACAGCGCCGGGTTCGAGCGTGACGATGGTGACGTGCATGTCGTGGCGAAGGTCGTTCGGATCGACAAAGCGGGTCGTCGCCCATTTGCCCTCGGTGCCGGGCATGGCGTTCGGGGTGATGTCCTGTTCGTTGAGGAACAAGGGCTCGGGCATGTCGAGGCCGTCGACCTTCTGGTAGGCCTTGCGGATCCAGTGGAAGCGGGCGGGCGCGTCCGAGATGTTGCGCAAAATCCACCCGGATTGCGGCGGCAGATAGGCATAGCCGCCTTCGGTCAGCGTGTGAGATTTCCCGTCCACGGTGACAGTGACCTGCCCCTCGACCACGAAGAGCACGCCTTCGGCCTCCGGATCTGTCTCGGCCCGGTCGGATCCGCCGCCGGGCTGCACTTCCATGATGTACTGCGAAAAGGTCTCGGCGAAGCCGGTCATCGGGCGGGCGATGACCCAGAGCCGGGTGCCTTCCCAGAACGGCAGGAAACTGGTGGTGATGTCGCGCAGCGTTCCCTTGGGAATGACGGCATAAGCGGTGGTGAACATGGCGCGGTCGGTGAGCAGTTGCTCCTGACCGGGGAGACCGCCGTGCGGGGCATAGTACTTGGGGCTCATCGGGGTTCCTGACGAGGTTGCGTTTGAAAGAGAGGGTACGCGGGCGTCGATTGATGCGGCACCCGGAAAGATGCGACAGCACTCTTCGGAAAGATTTGAAAATCGGCACGGTCTTTGCGGCGCAGTATGAGGTCCCGGATCACGTCCGGGACTGTGTTGCGCCCTTTGCCCGCTCAGCTCCCCCGGAAAATCCGCGCCGCGCCGATCATCTTCTCCAGGGCCGCGATCCGGTCGGCGCTTTGCGAGCGGGCCTGGATGCCCGCGATCAGGGCCTCGACCAGGAAATTGATGGCAAGGGTCGAATCCCAGGACGAGGGTGCCTCGACCATGGTGCGGAAGGTATGCGCCGCGTGGGTTTCGATGGGGGAGCCCCACTGGTCGGTGAACAGCACGATGTTGCCGCCCTGCTCGGTCACCAGTCTGGAGAGCCGTTCGAGCTGTTTCTCGTAGCGGCGGATGTCGAAGATCACGAGCGTCGTCAGCGCATTCATGTCCAGCAGGGACTGCGGCCAGACGCTGGGCGAGGCGTCCAGAAGTGACACGCCGGGCCGGATGATCTGCAGATGGTTGAAGAAGTGGTTCGCATTGGACCGCGTGATGCGCCCGCCGATCAGGTGGATGTTGCGTGCGGGATCGGACAGCAGGTCAGTGACCGCGTCGAATTCCGCCACGTCGAGCCGGTCGAGCGTGGCATTTATGTTGCGCGACAGGGCGCGGGCGAACCGCGAGAGGACGTGGTCGCTGTGTCCGGTCAGTTCGCCGGGGTCCAGCTTGGCCAACGGCTGCTTGACCCGGGCGGCGACCTCCTCGCGCATGGCGTTCTGAAAGTCGGAGAAGCCGTCGAAGCCGAGTTTGCGGGCGAGGCGGACGATGGTGGCGGTCGAGACCTCGGCGTTCTCGGCCAGCCTGGTGATCGACTGCAGCCCGCTCATCAGGGAATCGTCCAGCAAGGTCGCGGTCAGCCGCCGTTCCGCGGCGGTCAGGCTGGCCTGATGCTCCTTGAGCATGTCCCGCACGAGAGGGGCGCTGCCTGGATGTGCCTCTGACTTGTTCATCGGGAGTATGATCGGCCTCCGAAAAAAGAAACAATGTTGACATTTGCGTCCGGCTTGTAGTGATCTTTACACAAGCGAACACGGGGAGCAAGAAATGGACGCGCTGGGATGGCCCGCGGTGGCTGTCATGGGGAAAATCGGGGCGGCACCGCTGGTGTTGGTCTGCGAACATGCCTCGGCCTTCATTCCGCCGGCCCTTCAGGGGCTGGGCGTGTCCGACGCCGCCCGGACCAGCCACGTGGCCTGGGACATCGGGGCGCTGGACGTGGCAAAACGGCTGTCCGCGCGGTTGCAGGCGCCGCTGGTTGCGGCGCAGCTGTCCCGGCTTGTCTACGACTGCAACCGTCCGCTCGACTCGGAGGGCAGCATTCCGGCGGTCAGTGAAATCCACGAGATCCCCGGAAACACCAACCTGACATCGGCGGACAGGCAAGCGCGATACGAAGCCGTGCATGAGCCCTTTCATGCGGCTGTTACGGATGTGCTCGATCGTCAGCAGGCGGCCTGTTCCGGGCCGGTGACCCTGATCACTGTGCACACGTTCACGCCGGTCTATTTCGGCAAGCCGCGGGCGGTGGAACTGGGCTACCTGTTCCATTCCGATGCTGCCCTGGCGCAGGCCGCGGTGCAGATCGAATCCCGGGAGGGCGCGTTGAAGGCCGAAGTGAATGCGCCCTATTCCGCCATGGACGGTGTGACATACACGCTGGCGAAGCATGCAGAGGCGCGGGGGCTGCGGTCGGTGATGATCGAGGTGCGAAACGATCTCGTCGATACGGAGGCAAAGGCCGAAGTCATGGCGGATCATCTGGCGCAAACGCTCACGGCCGCGCTGGCCCGGGTGACGGAGGCCGCCGCATGAAGGTTCTGCGCCGCTACATCGCCATCGTCGACCGGATCAACCACGCCATCGGCCGGTTTGCCATGTATGGCATCTTTGCCCTGATGGCTGTCTTGCTCTGGTCTTCGATCTCGAAGGTGTTCTTCACCCCGTCCATGTGGACGCTGGAAATGGCGCAGTTCCTGATGGTCGGCTACTACATCCTCGGCGGGCCGTATTCGATCCAGATGGGCTCGAATGTGCGCATGGACCTGCTCTACGGCGAGTGGTCGACCCGGCGGAAGGCGGCGGTGGACAGCATCACGGTGCTGTTCCTGATCTTCTATCTCGGGGTGCTGCTCTGGGGCGGGATCGACAGCACGATCTACAGTTTCAGCTACGGCGGCGAGCGCAGCCCGACGGCGTGGCGGCCCTATCTCTGGCCAATCAAGGTGGTCATGTGCTTCGGCATATCGTTGATGCTGCTCCAGGCGGTGTCTGAATTGTTCAAGGATATCCTGCGACTGCGCGGAGAAGAGGTCCCCTCCCTTGTCGTATGAATTCATCGCAATCTTCATGTTCGCCACGATGATGGCGATGTTGCTGACCGGCCAGCGGGTATTCGGCGCAATCGGCTTCGTCGCGGTCATTGCGGCGCTGGCGCTCTGGGGCGACCGGGGCGGATACGACCTCGCCTTTTCCAGCGCCATCAAGCTGATGAAATGGTATCCGCTGCTGACCCTGCCGATGTTCATCTTCATGGGCTATGTCCTGTCGGAATCGAAGATCGCGGACGATCTGTATAAAATGTTCCACGTCTGGATGGGCGGTCTGCGGGGCGGTCTGGCGATTGGCACCATTGGCCTGATGGTCCTGATTTCCGCCATGAACGGGCTCAGCGTCGCCGGCATGGCGATTGGCGCGACGATTGCCCTGCCGGAACTGCTCAAGCGGAACTATGACAAGAAGATGGTGACAGGGGTCATTCAGGCCGGCTCGTCTCTGGGCATCCTCGTGCCGCCCTCCGTGGTCCTCGTCCTTTACGCCATGATCGCGCGGCAGCCGGTGGGACAGCTGTGGCTCGCGGGGGTGATCCCCGGGCTGATGATGGCAGGGCTGTTCATCCTGTATATCGTCATCCGTTGCCGGATTTCGCCGGAACTCGGCCCGGCCCTCAGCCCCGAAGAACGGGACATGCCGATGCGCGAGAAGCTGCGGCTGCTTCGGGCGGGGCTGCTGCCCGTGGGCATCTTCGCGGTGATGATGGTGCCGTTCGTGAACGGCTGGACCTCTCTCGTGGAAAGCTCCGCGATCGGTGCGATTGCCGCCTTCCTCGCCGCCGTGGCCAAGGGGCGGATGACCCGGCAGGTGTTCGAGGTGACGATCCGCCAGACCCTCGGGATCACCTGCATGTTCATGTGGATCATCCTCGCGGCGCTGGCCTTTGGCGCGGTGTTCGACGGGCTTGGCGCGGTGAAGGCGATTGAAACCCTGTTCACCGAGAAACTCGGCCTCAGCCCCTGGATGATCCTCATCCTGATGCAGCTGAGCTTCATCCTGATGGGCACGTTTCTCGACGATACCGCCATGCTGGTCATCGTTGCGCCGCTCTATGTGCCGCTGGTCGGTGCGCTCGGATTCGATCTGGTCTGGTACGGGGTGCTCTACACGATCACCTGCCAGATCGCCTACATGACGCCGCCCTTCGGCTATAACCTGTTCCTGATGAAGGCCATGGCTCCGCCGGAGATCACGCTTCGGGACATCTACGGCTCCATCGTGCCGTTTGTCCTCGTGATGGTCGGGGCGTTGGCGCTGGTGATGATCTTCCCGCAGATCGCGCTTTGGCTGCCGGATTACGTCTATGGAAAGTGACGCAGGACAAAAGCAACGACCCCGCAAAGGGGCATTTCACCCAACCGACAAGGAGACGACCATGACTTTGACAAGACGGAATATTCTCAGAGGTGCCGCCGCCGCGCCGCTGCTTGCCGCGCCGACACTGGTGAAGGCGCAGGCGCCGATCAAATGGCGCTTCCAGACCTATGCCGGGGCTGCGCTGGGCGAGCATGTGACCAAGCCGATCATCGACTACATCAACACCGTCGCGAATGGCGAGATGGAGATCGAGCTTTACTACGCCGACCAGATCGTGCCCACGGGCGAGCTGTTCCAGGCCCTGCAGCGCGGCACCATCGACGGCGTGCATTCCGACGACGACTCCATGGCCTCCCCGACGCCGCTGCGCGTGTTCGGCGGGTACTTCCCCTTTGCCACCAAGACGATCCTCGACGTGCCGGTGCTGTTCAACCAGTACGGCCTCAAGGAGATCTGGGAAGAGGAATACGCCAAGGTCGGCGTCAAATGGCTCTCTGCCGCCGGTCAGGACCCGTGCAACTTCAACACCAAGAAGGAGATCACCTCGCTGGCGGACCTCGACGGTCTGAAGCTCTACACATTCCCGACCGCGGGCCGCTTCCTCGCGCAGTTCGGCGTGGTGCCGGTAACGATCCCCTACGAGGATGCGGAAGTCGCGGTGCAGACCGGCGAGCTCGACGGCATGGCGTGGTCCGGCATCACCGAGGATTACACCGTCGGCTGGGCGGACGTGACCGACTACTTCCTGACCAACAACATCTCGGGTGCTTGGATCGGGTCCTTCTTCGTCAACGAAGAGCGTTGGGCAGAGTTGCCGGATCACCTGAAATCGCTGGTCATGGCGGGTATCGAGGCCGGGCACACCTATCGCAACCAGTGGTACTGGGGCGGCGAGGCGCGGCTGCGGGCCAAGGGCGACAAGTTGCAATTGCGCGAAGTGCCCTCCGCCGAGTGGAAGCAGGTCGAGGAGGCCGCTGTCAAGTTCTGGGACGAGATCGCGCAGGAAGGTGAGGTGCATCAGAAGATCGTGTCGATCTTCCGCGAGTACAACTCCGTCATCAACTCCGCCGGGGCGCCTTACACCTTCTGATCCGAAGGCAGGGAATGACAAAGGCCTCCGCGCGCAGGACGTGCGGGGGCCGGTTCGGGTTCAGGGAGACAGGACATGGCGGATGACGGCGGGACGCAGGGCGCGGCATGGCCCTTGCCGAAGTTCCATTTCCGGGTTTCGATCCCGGATGTCGGCGATGTTTCCTTCCAGGAAATCACCGGACTGGACTCCGACGTGCCGGTGATCGAGTACCGGGCGGGGAACAGCAAGAGCTTTCAGACGGTGAAGATGCCGGGGATCGCCAAGTACGGAACCGTGGTGATGAAGAAGGGGATTTTCACCAAGGACAACTCGTTCTGGGCCTGGTTCGAAGAGGTCAAGATGAACCTGACCGGGCGCAGGGCGGTGACCATTGAACTGCTGGACGAGACCGGCAAACCGACCATGGTCTGGACTTTGACCAATGCCTGGCCGACGAAGATCTCCGGAACGGACCTGAAGTCCGACGGGAATGAAGTGGCGGTTGAAACGGTGGAATTCGCCCACGAGGGGCTGACCATCGCAAACGCCTGAGGAAGGAAAGACGCGAGATGACGTTCGAAGAGTTGAAGGCCGCGGTCGAATCCCGGGAAGTCGACACGGTCCTGGCCTGCATCGTGGACATGCAGGGCCGGATGATGGGAAAGCGGTTCCACGCGGGCCATTTCGTGGCGAGTGCCTGGGAAGAGACGCATTGCTGCAACTACCTGCTGGCCACCGATCTGGAGATGAGCACGCCCGAGGGCTTCGAGGCGACGTCCTGGGAGCGCGGCTACGGCGATTACATCATGAAACCGGATCTTTCGACGCTGCGGCCGGTGCCGTGGCTCGACGGGACGGTCATGGTGATGTGCGACATCCTTGACCATCACACCCACGAGCCGGTGCCGCATGCCCCGCGCCAGATGCTCAAGAGCCAGGTCGCGAAGCTGAAGGACATGGGTTTCGACGCCATGATGGCCACGGAGCTGGAGTTCTTCCTGTTCGAGAAGAGCTATGACGAGATCCGCAAGGGCGGGTATCGCGACCTCGAGCCGATCAGCGGCTACAACGAGGATTACAACCTCTTCCAGACCATGAAGGAAGAGCACGTGATGCGCCGGGTGCGCAATCACCTGTGGGACGCGGGCATCCCGGTGGAGAACACCAAGGGCGAGGCGGAGGCCGGGCAGGAAGAGCTCAACATCAAGTATGCCGACGCGCTTCTGACGGCGGATTACCACACGATTTCCAAACACGCGATCAAGGAGATCGCCTGGCAGCAGGGCCACGCGGCGAGTTTCCTGCCGAAGTGGCATCCGGACCGCGTCGGCAGTTCGAGCCACGTGCACCAGTCGCTGTGGAAGGACGGCAAACCGGCGTTCTTCGATCCCGAGGACGCTCTCGGGATGAGCGGTCTGATGAAGCACTACGTGGCGGGCCTGCTCAAGTACGCGCCGGATTACACCTATTTCCTCGCGCCCTATATCAACAGCTACAAGCGCTTCATGGTCGGCACATTCGCGCCCACGCGGATCATCTGGTCGGTGGACAACCGGACAGCGGGCTTCCGTCTGTGTGGGGAAGGGTCCAAGGGCATCCGGATCGAGTGCCGCGTCGGGGGCTCCGACATCAATCCCTATCTGGCCATGGCGGCGATGCTGGCGGCGGGGATCGCCGGGATCGAGGAAGGGCTGGAACTGGAAGATCCGACAACGGGCGACGTCTACAAGGGAACATCCGGGCGCATCCCGGGCAATCTCGACACGGCGCGGGCGGTTCTGCAGGAGTCCGCCCTGATGCGCGAGGCGTTCGGACACGAGGTGATCGACCACTACTGTCGCGCCGCCGAGGTGGAACTCGAAGCCTTCGCCCGCGCGGTGACGGATTGGGAAATCGCGCGCGGGTTCGAGCGGGTCTGACCGGGCGCGGCGGGGCTGCGCCCCGCGATTTGGGTATTTGAACCAAGAAGAAGCAGGGGTCTCGCACCCCTGGAAACGGAGGTTTGGCGATGGGCCGGACATTGGAGTGCATCTCGCCGATCGACGGATCGGTGTTCGCGACGCGCGAGGTGATGAGTTTGCAGGCGGCCCGCGACAAGGTCGCCGCGATGCGTGTGGCACAAGCCGCCTGGGCCGCGCGTCCCTTGCAGGAGCGGATCGAGCTGGTGATGGCGGGAGTCGCCGCCGTGGGCGCGATGAACGACGAGATCGTGCCGGAACTGGCCCACATGATGGGCCGCCCGGTGCGCTACGGCGGCGAATTCCGGGGCTTCGACGAGCGGGCGAGCCATATGGCCGCGATTGCGGAAGAGGCGCTGGCGGATATCGCGGTGGGTGAAGACGCGACGTTCAAACGCTACATCAAGCGGGTGCCGCATGGCGTGGTGTTCGTGGTCGCGCCGTGGAATTACCCCTACATGACGGCGATCAATACGGTGGCCCCGGCGCTGATCGCCGGGAATGTGGTGCTTCTGAAGCATGCGACCCAGACCCTGCTGGTGGGGGAGCGCATGGCGAGGGCCTTCCATGCGGCGGGCGTGCCAGCGGAGGTTTTCGACAACATCTTTCTCGATCACGACACCACCTCGGCGCTGATCGCGGGACGTGCCTTCGACTTCGTCAACTTCACCGGTTCGGTCGGCGGCGGCCAGCAAATGGAGCGGGCGGCGGCGGGGACCTTTACCGGCGTTGCGACAGAGCTGGGCGGCAAGGACCCAGGCTATGTCATGGAGGATGCGGACCTCGATGCGGCGGTCGATACGCTGATCGACGGGGCGATGTTCAATTCCGGGCAGTGCTGCTGCGGGATCGAGCGGATCTATGTTCATGAGAGCCTGTACGATGCCTTTCTGGAAAAGGCTTTGGCGGTGGTCCGGGGCTACAAGCTGGGCAATCCGCTGGACAGTGCGACGACCCTCGGGCCGATGGCAAACGTCCGGTTCGCCAATGAGGTGCGGGCGCAGATCGCCGAGGCGGTGGCCGCCGGCGCGACGGCTCATATCGAGACTTTCGCGGAGGATGACGGCGGCGCATACCTGACGCCGCAGATCCTGACCGGGGTGACCCATGACATGCGGGTGATGCGGGACGAGAGCTTCGGGCCGGTTGTGGGCATCATGAAGGTGAAGGACGACGCGGAAGCGATTGCGCTGATGAACGACAGCGAATTCGGGCTGACCGCTTCGCTCTGGACGCAGGACGTGGAGCGGGCGCAGCGCGTCGGCGATCAGATCGAGACCGGCACCGTCTTCATGAACCGCGCCGATTATCTCGACCCTGGCCTGTGCTGGACCGGCTGCAAGAACACCGGGCGCGGCGGTGGCCTCTCGGTCATCGGCTATCACAACCTGACCCGCCCGAAATCCTACCATCTCAAGAAGGTGACGACATGAGCCTGACTGCAAATTGGTCCTACCCGACCTCCGTGAAATTCGGCGCTGGCCGCATTGCCGAACTGCCCGGCGCCTGTGCGCAGGCGGGGATCACCCGGCCGCTGCTGGTGACGGACAAGGGGCTGGCGGACCTGCCGATCACGGACGGGGCGCTCGATATTCTCGAAACCGCGGGTCTGGGCCGGGCGCTCTTTGCCGATGTCGATCCGAACCCGAACGAGAAGAACCTCGCCGCAGGCGTCGCGGCCTATCTCGATGGCGGTCATGACGGGGTCATCGCGTTCGGCGGCGGCTCGGGGCTCGACCTCGGCAAGATGATCGCCTTCATGGCGGGGCAAACCCGCCCGGTCTGGGACTTCGAGGACATCGGGGATTGGTGGACCCGTGCCGATGCCGACGCGATTGCGCCCATCGTGGCGGTCCCGACGACGGCGGGAACCGGCTCCGAAGTGGGCCGCGCCTCTGTGATCACCAATTCCGAGACGCATGTGAAGAAGATCATCTTCCACCCGAAAGTTCTGCCGACCGTGGTGATCTGCGATCCGGAGCTGACCGTGGGCATGCCGAAGTTCATCACCGCCGGGACCGGCCTCGATGCCTTTGCGCATTGCGTGGAGGCGTTCAGCAGCCCGTTCTATCACCCGATGAGCCAAGGCATCGCGCTGGAGGGGATGCGTCTCGTGGTCGAGTACTTGCCGCGCGCCTATGCGGATGGTTCGGATATCGAAGCGCGGGCGCAGATGATGAGCGCGGCGGCGATGGGGGCGACGGCCTTCCAGAAGGGGCTTGGCGCGATTCACGCCCTGTCGCATCCGATCGGCGCGGTGTTCAATACCCACCACGGCACGACCAACGCGGTCTGCATGCCTGCGGTGCTGGAGCTGAACGCGCCGAAGATCGCGGATCGGTTCGACCGCGCGGCGTCCTATATCGGGGTCGAAGGCGGCTTTGACGGGTTCCGCACGTTCGTGCAGGACTTCAACGACAGCTTCGCCATTCCGCGAAAGCTCTCGGAAATGGGTGCGAGTGCGGACCGGATCGACGAGCTGGTGCCGATGGCTTTGGCTGACCCCTCCTGCGGCGGCAACCCGGTGGAATTGACCGAAGCGAATGTGAAGGCGCTGTTCGAAGCGGTGATCTGAGGCCGAACGCAGCCCCGGCCTCGCGCCGGGGCCTCAACGCAAACCGGGTCATTCCCCGATGGGGTTTTTTCCGGTGTAGGTCCAGCGGTAGGCCGGGGGCGTCGGGCCCTTGTTCCTGCCACCCTGCTGCATCTGCTCCCAGCCATGCGCTATGGCCCCGACCGAGCGCGAGAGGCAAAACAGGCCGCGGGCGAGCGGCCCGGCGAAGTCAAGCTCGGCATAGATCACTGCTGTCGCGCCGTCGATGTTCATCGGGACGGGCTTGCCCTTGCGGGCATTGAGCGTCGCCTGCATCTGGCGGCCGATGGCGGCGAAGCGGCCGGAGACGACACCTTTTGATGCGGCCTCTTCGACGAGTCCAAGGAGGCGCGGGGCGCGGGGGTCTTCGGGTTTGTGGAAGCGGTGGCCGAAGCCGGGGATGAATT
Organism: Tropicibacter sp. S64; assembly: GCF_049803835.1. Taxonomy (NCBI): domain Bacteria; kingdom Pseudomonadati; phylum Pseudomonadota; class Alphaproteobacteria; order Rhodobacterales; family Roseobacteraceae; genus Tropicibacter; species Tropicibacter sp. S64. The sequence goes on from NZ_JBNAGK010000010.1 coordinate 15,627, forward strand.
TTGACCGCTCGGCTTGCCAGCGGTCGATCATCGTGCCGGTGGCCTCCTCCAGAGGCTGACCTCCCTGCACGGCTTCGTCGATCCAGCCGTAAAGCTCGACCGCCTGCTCGCCCGCGCCGCCATGCACATCGTCGAGCATGTTGACCGCATTGGCCATAGCGCCGTTGAGGCTCAACCCGCAGGTCACGGCCATCCGCGCGGCGGCAATCGAGGGGGCCTGCGGGCCGTGATCCACCGCGGCGACAAGGGCGCACTCGAAGAGCTTCGCCTCCGCCTCGGTGGGCAGGTCGCCCCGGGTCATGAGCCAGATCATCTGGGGGAAACTGACCGTCCCGATCAGGTCCTCGATCGGATGACCGCGCATGCGGATCTGGCCCGGAGCCATGTCGATGATCTCGGTGCTCCACCAGTCGGAGACGTCATTCTTCATATCACGCCGCTTTCCTTGAGGGTTTCGATGTCCTGCGCCGAAAGCCCGAGGCTTTCCCAGATTTCCCCGTTGTGCTGGCCGAGTTCCGGCGGCGGGGTGACCACGGTCGGGGCCTGCCCGTCCACCTTGAACCCGGTGGTCACCACGTCGATGCTTCGGCCGACGCCGGGCACGTCGTCGAAGTGATGCAGGAAGCCGCGTTCCGCGACCTGCGGGGTCTTCAGAACCTCGGGCACCGAGAGCACCGCCCCGGCGGGCACGCCGATGCGGTTCAACTCCTTGGCCCAGTCGCGCGGGTCGCGGGTCATCCGCACGGTTTCGAGGTCGGCCCGGAGCTTGTGGCGATTGGCCTTGCGATCTTCCCGGGTTGCGTATTCGGGACGGTCGCGAAGCGCTGCAAGCCCGAGGTGATCGGTCAGCAGAACCCACTGTTCGTCCTTGTTGGCGGCGATGTTCAGCACGCCGTCCTTGCAGGCGAAGGTGCCAGAGGGCGCGCTGGTAGGGTTCTCGTTGCCGTTGGCGGAAGGCGTCACCCCGGCGATCAGGTGGTTGGACACGACCCAGCCCATGGTGGCCAGCACCGACTCGAGCATGCTGACATCGAGGAAGGTGCCGCGCGGCGCTCCATTCAGCGCGGCGGCGATGGCAAAGGCGGCGGTCATGCCACCCACTGTATCGGCCACCGGATAGCCGACGCGCAGCGGGGCGCTGCTCTCGTCGCCAGTGATCGACATCACCCCGGACGCGCCCTGGATGATCTGGTCATAAGCCGGACGGTGAACCCACGGCCCCTCTTGGCCGAAACCGGAAATCGCACAGTAGATCAGCGTCGGGTGATCCCGCCGAAGGGTCTCGTAGTCGAGACCCAGCCGCTTCATCACCCCGGGCCGGAAGTTCTCGACCAGCACGTCAGCGGTCGCCAGAAGCCGAAGGAAAATCGCCTTGCCCTCCGGGTGTTTGAGGTTCACGGTCACCGACTTCTTCCCGGCGTTCTGCGCGAGGAAGGACACGCCCATCCCGGCCTTGTTCAGCTCGGGGTCGGCCCCGAGTTGCCGGGCGAGATCGCCGCGTCCGGTGGCCTCTACCTTGATGACCTCCGCCCCCATATGCGCCAGTTGGTGGCAACAGAAGGGACCGGCCAGCACGTTGGTCAGGTCGAGCACCCTGATCCCGTTCAGCGGCTGCGCCATGTCCATCCCTCCCGCTCTGGTGTCCTGTCCTTTCGATACCACTGCGGGCGAAACGGGCAACCCCCGCAATTGTGCACCAAACTTCGCCGGAAAAAGTCCGGGGGCCTTGCTGGCCTGCGTCAACCTCGCCATGCTCGGGGCAATAGGGACCAGAAGGCACGCCAATGTCGATCACCGCCAGCATCTATCACCTTACCCATTACAAGTACGACCGCCCGGTGACGCTCGGCCCGCAGGTTATCCGGCTCAGACCGGCGCCGCATTCGCGCACGCGGGTCATCTCGCATTCGCTCAAGGTCTCGCCCGAGGGACATTTCGTGAACCACCAGCAGGACCCCTATGGCAACTGGCTGGCCCGCTTCGTGTTTCCGGAGCCGGTGATGGAGTTCAAGATCGAGGTGGACCTGACGGCGGATATGTCGGTCTACAACCCCTTCGACTTCTTCATCGAAGAGGAGGCGACGAAGATTCCCTTCACCTATCCGGACGATCTGAAGGACGATCTGAGCATCTACCTCGTCAAGGAGCCGGTAACGCCGCTCTTCGCGAAGTTCCTCAAGTCCATCCCGCGCGAGCCGACGCCGACGGTGGATTACCTCGTGGCGCTGAACATGCGCGTCGAGAAGGAGATCAATTACGAAATCCGCATGGAGCCGGGCGTTCAGACGCCGGAGGAGACGCTCAAGCGGGCCGCCGGGTCCTGCCGGGACAGCAGCTGGCTGCTCGTGCAGACGCTGCGCAATCTCGGCCTCGCCGCGCGGTTCGTCTCGGGCTACCTGATCCAGCTGACGCCGGACCTCAAGGCGCTGGATGGCCCGTCGGGCACCGATCACGACTTCACCGATCTGCATGCCTGGGTCGAGGTCTTCCTGCCCGGCGCGGGCTGGGTCGGTCTCGATCCGACGTCCGGGCTCTTTGCGGGCGAGAGCCACATTCCGCTGGCCGCCACGCCGCATTACAAGAACGCCGCGCCGATTTCCGGGCTGGCGAGTGCGGCGGAGGTGGACTTCTCCTTTGACATGCAGGTGATCCGCACGGCGGAGCATCCGCGCATTACAAAGCCGTTTTCCGAGCCGTCCTGGGAGGCGCTCAATGCGCTCGGCAAGGCGGTGGACAAACGGCTTGAAGCCGGAGACGTGCGGCTGACCATGGGCGGCGAGCCGACCTTCGTCAGCATCGACGATTTCGAGGCCGCGGAGTGGAACTCCGCCGCCGTCGGCCCGACCAAGCGCAAGCTGGCGGACAAGCTGATCCGAAAGCTGTCGGCCAGGTTCGCCAAGGGCGGCTTGCTGCATTACGGGCAGGGCAAGTGGTATCCGGGCGAAACGCTGCCGCGCTGGACCTTCTCGTTGTACTGGCGCAAGGACGGCAAGCCGATCTGGCGTGATCCGGACCTGCTGGCGCGGGAAGACACCCATGAGGATGTCGGGCCGGAGGAAGCCGAGGCGCTGCTCAAGGCCATCGCGCGCGCCATCGAGGTGCCGGGCGAGAACGTCATGCCCGCATGGGAGGACCCGGCGGACTGGATCGTCAAGGAGGGCAACCTGCCCGCCAACGTCAGTCCGGACAATTCCAAGCTGAAGGATGCGGAGGAACGGGCGCGTATCGCCCGTGTCTTCGAGCGCGGCCTGACCACGCCGGCGGGCTACGTGCTGCCGGTGCAGCGCTGGCAGACGAAGGCGCGGCGGACCTGGCTCTCGGAAGTCTGGAAGTTGCGGCGCGGCAAGGTCTATCTCGTCGCGGGAGACAGCCCTGTGGGCTATCGCCTGCCACTGAACTCGCTCCCCTACCTGACCGAGGTTTCCTATCCCTTCATCAATCCGCAGGACCCAACGATCCGTCGCGAGGCGTTGCCGGAGAGCTGGTTGCGCGACGAAGCAGTGTTCGAGGCCGCGGTTCCGGACCGGGAGCAGGACGTGGCCAGCCGCCGCGAGGACCCGGCAAGGCAGGCCATCGTGCAGCAAAGCCTGATGCCCGACATCGACGGCTACGTGCGCACCGCGCTGTCGGTCGAGCCGCGTGATGGGCGGCTTTGCGTGTTCATCCCGCCGGTGGAGACGCTGGAAGACTATCTGGAGTTGGTCGAAGCGGTGGAATATGCCGCGCGGAAGACCGGGCACAAGGTGTTGATCGAGGGCTACGCTCCGCCCCACGATCCGCGCGTCGAGGTCATCCGCGTCGCGCCCGATCCCGGCGTGCTGGAAATCAACATTCATCCGGCGTCCAGCTGGGAAGAATGCGTCGAGACCACGGAGACGGTCTACGAGGAAGCCCGGCAGAGCCGCCTTGGTGCGGACAAGTTCATGATCGACGGGCGGCACACCGGAACCGGCGGCGGCAATCACGTGGTTTTCGGCGGCTCGACCCCGGTCGACAGCCCGTTCCTGCGTCGCCCGGACCTGCTCAAGAGCCTGATCCTGTTCTGGCAGCGGCACCCGAGCCTGTCCTACCTGTTCTCCGGCACCTTCGTCGGCCCGACGTCGCAGGCGCCGCGGATCGACGAGGCGCGGCAGGATCAGCTCTACGAACTGGAAATCGCGCTGGACCAGATCTGGCCGCCGGAGCGGGGCATGGTGCCGCCGCCCTGGCTCACCGACCGGCTGCTCCGCAACGCGCTGATCGACGTGACGGGCAACACGCACCGCACGGAAATCTGCATCGACAAGCTGTATTCGCCCGACGGCCCCACCGGCCGCCTCGGCCTTGTCGAGTTCCGCGGTTTCGAAATGCCGCCGAACCCGCGCATGAGCCTTGCGCAACAAGTGCTGCTGCGGGCCATCATCCTGCGCTGCTGGGAAGACCCGATCAGCACGCCGCTGACCCGCTGGGGCACGGCATTGCATGACCGTTTCATGCTGCCCGCCTTCATCTGGGAGGATTTCCTTGAGGTGCTGACGGACCTGCGCGCGCACGATCTGCCGCTGGAAGCGGACTGGTTCAAGGCGCAGGCGGAGTTCCGGTTCCCGTTCTGCGGCGAGGTCACCTACGAGGGTACGACGCTGGAAATCCGGCAAGCGCTGGAGCCGTGGCACGTCATGGGCGAGACTGGCGCCATCGGCGGCACCGTGCGCTATACCGACAGTTCGGTGGAGCGGCTGCAGGTCAAGCTGGAAACCGCCGCGCCCGACCGGTACATCGTCACCGCCAATGGCCGCCGCGTGCCGCTGCACAAGACGGCAACGACGGGCGAGCGCGTTGGTGCGGTGCGTTACAAGGCGTGGAAACCGCCGATGTCGCTGCATCCGGTGCTGGAGGTCGACGCGCCGCTGACCTTCGACATCTATGATACCTGGACCGGGCACAGCATCGGCGGTTGCCGCTATCACGTGGCGCATCCGGGCGGGCGGAGCTTCGACACCTTCCCGGTCAATGGCAACGAGGCCGAGGCGCGCCGCCTGAGCCGGTTCGAGGCGCTGGGGCATACGCCCGGCGCCTACCTGCCCCCGCGCGAGACACCGCATCCGGAGTTCCCGATGACGCTCGATCTCAGACGGCGTCCGGGGCTTTGACCGATGGGGACGCCGGAACGGGACACCCCGTCCATGCTGCTCAAGCCGTACAAGCGGCGGATGGGCACATCGGACGAGATGCTGGACGCGGCGGGCCGTGTCCGGCCCGCCTGGCAGTCGTTCATCCAGCACATTTCCGGCTTGACCGCGCAGCAGCTTGAAAAACGGTTCGCCCGGGGCGACCAGTACCTGCGCGACGCGGGCATCCTGTTCCGGCAATACGACGACGCCCTGTCGTCGGAGCGGGAATGGCCGCTTAGCCATATTCCGGTGCTGCTGGACCAACAGGAGTTTCAGGAGATTTCGGCCGGCCTCGTGGAGCGGGCGGAGTTGCTCGAACATGTGGTGCGCGATGTCTACGGGGCCAACACGCTGGTCGCGTCCGGGCAACTCCCCGCGGCCATTCTCGCGCAGAACCCGGCCTGGCTGCGTCCCATGGTCGGGGTGCATCCGCGGGATGTGAATTACCTCAACTTCCTGTCCTTCGAGCTAGGCCGGGGCCCGGACGGTAAATGGTGGGTCATCAGCGACCTGATCGAGGCACCCTCCACCGCCGGCTTCGCCATCGAGAACCGCGTGGCGATGGGGCGGGTGTTTCCCAACTACTTCAGCCGCTCGAACATTCACCGGCTCGCCGGGTTCTTCCAGTCGTTCCAGCGCAACCTGTTCCGGATGCGCGGCAAGGGCGAGGGCGAGATCGCGGTGCTGACCCCGGGTCCGATGCACCAGAACTATGCGGAGCACGCCTACATCGCCCGCTATCTCGGCCTGCTGCTGCTGGAGGGCGAGGACCTGATCGTGCAGAACGGCAAGGCCTTCGTGCGCACGGTGGACGGGCCGAAACCGATCAGCCTGCTGTGGAACCGGGTGCCGAGCGGCATGGTCGACCCGCTGGAACTCGACCACCGTTCGCTGATCGGCACGCCCGGACTGCTCGACGCGCTGCGTGGCCAGCGGCTGAAGACGCTGAACGCCATCGGGGCCGGGGTGCTGGAGACGCGAGCGCTGATGGCTTTCCTGCCGCAGATCGCCCGCCAGACGCTCGGCACCGAGCTGAAGATCCCGAACATCGCCACCTGGTGGTGCGGCACCCCGGCGGAGCGCGAGCATGTCATCGACAACAGCGCGCGGATGATGGTCGGTTCGGCGTTTTCCGTCACGCCGTTGATGTCGGACCAGGAGACCACGCTGCTGGCCTCCGATCTCGACAGCGTGCAGGCCAGGAACATCACGGAGCTGCTGCGCACCCGGGGGCGCGAGCTGGTGGGGCAGGAGGCCATTACGCTCAGCACGACCCCGACATGGGAAGACGGTGCTCTGGTGCCGCGCCCGGTCTGTATCCGCATCTTCCTTGGTCGCACCGGGGATGGGTGGGAGGTCATGCCGGGCGGCTATGCCCGGATCAGCGCGGGGCACGATACCAAGGCGTTCGCCATGCAGCGGGGCGGCATGGTGGCGGATGTCTGGGTGGTATCCGACGCGCCGGTGCAGAAACCGAGCCTGCTCGACAGCACGCCGCAACCGTCGGACCGCATCGCGGAGACCGCGACCCTGCCCAGCCGGGCGGCGGAGAACCTGTTCTGGCTTGGGCGCTACGTCGAGCGGGCGGAACTGAACCTGCGGCTGGTGCGGGGCTATTTCGCGCGGATCAGCGATGGCGTGCCGCCGGCGTCCTGGTTTCCGTCCTACCAGCGGGAAAAGCTGATGGCCGGGGTCGGTCCGGAGTTCGAAGCGATTGCCAACTGGTGCCGCGCCCCGCTCCGGCAGGCGCTGCTGGCCGCCTCCAAGGTCGGCGACCGGTTTTCGCCCGACGGCATGATGGCGCTGCGCACGCTGGTTGCGGACGCGCAGAATCTGGAGGCCAACGCCTCGCTGACCGAGGAGATCCCACGCGAGATCAGCGCTTTGCTGCGGCAGGTCTCCGGGTTCGCGGGTCTCGTGCACGAGAACATGTACCGCACGGACGGCTGGCGCTTCCTCAGCCTCGGCATTTCACTCGAGCGGGCCTCTAACATGTGTCAGGTGATGGCCCACCTGACCGCCCGCGACGCGCCGGATGGCAGTCTCGACCTTGCGCTGGAGATCGGCGACAGCGTGATCGCGCATCGCTCGCGCTTTTCGATTCTCGCCAACCGGCTGTCGGTGCTCGACATCCTCGGCATCGACGACCAGAACCCCCGGTCGATCCGCTACCACGTCGCCCGCGCCCGCAGCCACATCGAGGATCTGCCGGGGCACGGGCGGACGCATGTCCTGACCGAGGTGTCCCGGCAGGCGCTGACGCTGGAAACCTTCCTTGCGGTCCATCGGGTGGAGGATCTGACGCCGAAGGTCCTGCTGCGGTTGCGCAAGGACATCTGGACTCTTTCCGACGCCGTCAGCGCGGCGCATCTGGTCTAGCCATGCTGTATGACATCCGTCTGAAGATCACCCACAGGTACGATCACCCGGCCGGCAACAGCCGCCACCTGCTGCGCGTCATGCCGAAATCGATCCCGGGTCGGCAGCGTGTGCTGGCGGTCCTGCTGGAGATCACGCCGCATCCGGACGAGCGCAGCGACAGTCTCGATTTCTTCGGCAATGCGGTGACCGCGGTCTCGCATCTCGAGCCGCATGACGAGATGGTGCTGAGCATGTCCTGCCGCGTTGATGTAGCGGCGACACAGGCGTTGCTGGACGTGTCCGCCGCGGTGGAGGCCCTCCCCGCGCAGATCGCCGAGTTGCGTGACGTCTCCCCCGCCTCGCCGGTGCATTTCCTCGGGCCGTCGCCTCGCCTGACGGCAAACTCCGAGATCGCGGATTTTGCCGCGCAGGTGGTTTCCCAGTCGGAGAGCACCGTCAGAGCCGTCATGCGGATCGGCGAGGCGCTTCATGCGCGTATGACCTTCGATCCCCGGGCGACTACAGTGGACACGGACGCCCGCGATGCCTTCCGCCAGTCGCGCGGTGTGTGCCAGGACTACACGCACATCATGATCCTCGCGTTGCGCGCTCATGGTATTCCGGCGGGCTACGTCAGCGGCTTCCTGCGGACCATCCCGCCGCCCGGACAGGAACGGCTCGAGGGCGCGGATGCCATGCACGCCTGGGTGCGGGCTTGGTGCGGGCAGGAGCAGGGCTGGATCGAGTACGACCCAACCAACGCGACGCTGGTCGGCAGCGATCACATCGTGCTCGGCTACGGCCGCGACTATGCCGACATCAGCCCGGTGGTCGGGCACCTGCGGCTCTCCGGCGGGTCCGCCAATGCGCAGGCGGTCGACGTGGTGCCGGTGGGCTACAGCGTCGCGCCGCCGGTCTGACGGTCAGCCGTTCAGCGTCGGCAGGCTCTGCGTCAGGCGGGACAGGCCCGTGCACAGCGGGAAAAGGTCGGCCTGCAGCGCGTGGTAGATGTCCGGCTTGCCGAGGAACTGCCGCCCGGTGGGCGTGCCGTCCTCGTCCAGCTCCGGGAACCAGCCACCCTGGGCGTGGTCGATGAAATGCGCATCGGCGAATTGCCACAGACGGCGATACCAAGCCTCGTCCTCGGGCCGCGGGTCCAGCTTGATCAGCGCGGCAAGCACCCCGATCGCCTCCGTCACCGGCCACCAATAGCGGTCCCGGATCGCCGGTTTGCCATCCCAGCCCAGCGTGTAGACCAGCCCGCCATCGCTGCGCCAGGCGTCCTCCAGCGCCCGGTAGGCCACGGCGCGTGCAGTCTCCGGTGCCCCGGGGCCGGGCCGTCCGGCCAGGTCCCAGTGCTGCAGAAGCAGGCGGGCGAGTTCGAAGGAATGCCCGGGCGTGGTGCCCGCCGGGCGGAACATCGGGTTCTCCGAGTAATCCCGGTCCACGGTCCAATCGGCGTGGTAGTGCTCGGGGAGCCGGTGCGCGTAGTCCGGTGCCATGCGGCCGAGGAAGAACTCGAGGATGCGGCCGGCCTTGTTCAGGTAGCTCTCGCGCCCTGTCGCCTCGAAGGCGGTCAGAAGCGCCTCCACCCCGTGCATGTTGGCGTTCATGCCGCGATAGGTGGAGAACGGTGTCCAGTCGCGGTTCCACTCGTCGGCGAACAGGCCTGGACCCTCTTCCCAGAAATGCCGGTCCAGAATGGCGGTGGCGTCGTCGATCAGCGCGTCGGCGTCCGGATGACCGGCCAGCTTGGCGCTGGACCCTGCCAGCAGGACAAAGACGTGACCGTAGGCGAGTTTGCGGCCATCGTGGACCGCGTCCCCGTCGAGCGCCCAGAGATAGCCGCCGTGGAGACTGTCGCGGTGATGGCTGGCCAGGTAGGCGAGCCCCTGGTCTACCATCTCGGCCGATCCCGGCGCGCCGCAGATATGCCCTAGAGCGTAGGAGTGCACCAGCCGCGTCGTCGTGTGCAATTCCTGCACCGTGTCGGGCAGGGGAACGCCGTTGAAGTCCAGCGTGTGGAAACCGGGACGATCACCGAGACTGGCGCGGAAGAAGGCGAACTGGTCGCGGGCGTCCTGCATCAGGCGGGCTCGGTGGGTGGCGTCCCGGAGCCAGATGTCTGCGGTCTCGTCGGCTAATGGCTCCGGCATGGCGTTCTCCCCTTGTCCCTGGCGAGACTGACCGACTTTCCGGGCGACCTCAAGCGGTTGCGTCGACGTCGCCCGGGCCTGTGCCACCGGGCGGATCGGCCCGCGTGCGGCAGGCGCCCGGCACCCGGTGCGGCGGCGGAAATCCTCCGAAGGTACGCAGGACATGAGCGCCGGGCCGCCGCTTTCAATCGGCGCGAGCGCTATCGCGCTTGAATTGAGCGACGCGCTGCCGATTTCTGCAATGCAGACAAGCAAATAAACGCGAGCGTGTTTCGTGTGGCCTTGATTTCCGCGATGCAGCAAGACAGATTGCTCAGCTATGTCAGGAAGTTGAGGCTGCCTCTTGAGTAAATCGATTCGCTATGTTCGCGCGTGCGGCAATCGTCGTGCGTTCATCTCTGGGTTGCTGTCCACGGTTGCGGTCAGTGCCCTGCCGCTGCCCCGTCCCGCCTTCGCCGAGGGGGACGGAGGTGCAATGCCTGCGGGGCAGGCATTTTCCTTCGACGATCTGACGGACGAGATGCGCGCGGCGGCCGCAGCACCCGCGAAACCGGCGGAGACGATCAGCGGGTTTCTGTCGGAGTTCACCTATGACGATTACCAGCGCGTGCATTTCCTGCGCGAACGCACCCGTTGGGCGGATCAGCAGAACGCCCCGTTCCACCTCAACGCCTTCCACCTCGGCTGGCTGTTCAACGAGCCGGTGCACCTGAACGAGGTGGTGGACGGTCTGGCGTACCCGATGCGGTTCTCCACGGCGGACTTCGATTACACCAACGTCAAGACCGACATCCCCGGTGATTTCGAGATGCCCGGGGTTGCCGGGTTCCGGCTGATGACGCCGCTCAACCGCGCCGACCATTACGACGAGCTCTGCGCGTTCCTCGGGGCGAGCTATTTCCGCGTGCTGGCCCGGGATACGGTCTATGGCCTGTCGGCGCGCGGGCTGGCGGTGAACACCGGCATGTCCGATGGCGAGGAGTTCCCGCGCTTCACCGATTTCTGGATCGACCGGCCCGCACCTGGCGCGGCCTCGGTGACGGTGCATGCGGCGTTGCGCTCCGCCTCGGTCACCGGCGCCTACCGCTTCGTCCTGACGCCGGGCGAGACCACCACCGTCGACGTCACCGCGCGGCTTTTCATGCGTGAGACTGTGCAGCAGCTCGGCATCGCGCCGCTGACCTCCATGTTCCTGTTCGGCGGGGCCGATCCGGGGAACTTCGACGATTTCCGCCCGGCGGTGCATGACAGCGATCACCTGATCCTGAACACCCGTGGCGGCGAAACCTATGTGCGGCCGCTGGTGAACCCGGGGCGGCTCGGCAACTCGTATCTCGGGGCGCACGATCCGGCATCCTTCGGTCTTGTGCAGCGGGAGCGCGACTTCGATCAGTATCTCGACGCGCAGGCGCATTACGAGCGGCGTCCCTCGCTGATGGTCGAACCGCTGGGGGACTGGGGCGAAGGCAGCGTCCGCCTGCTGGAAATCCCCTCCGACCTGGAAGGCAACGACAACATCGTCGCGTGCTGGGTGCCCGCCGCGCAGGTGCGAGCGGGCGACAGTTTCGAGCTGTCATACCGCCTGCACTGGGGGCTGGCACCGCAGGGTGACCGCTCTTCACAACGTGCCCGAATCCTGCGCACCCGTGTCGGAAAAGGCGGCGTTGCCGGGGTTGAGGGCACGACGGACCGGAAAAAATTCGTCATCGACTTCGAAGGCGGCCTGCTCGGGGAACTTTCTCCGGAGGCGGAGATTGAACCGAAAGTGACCGTCATGCGCGGCACGCTGGCCCAGGCTATCGTCTCGCCGGTTGCTGGAACCGATCTGTGGCGGCTGGTGATCGAGGCGGTGCCGCAGGGCGATGACAGCTCGATGGAGATCCAGGCGGCGTTGAACGGCTACGGCAGGACCCTGAGCGAGACATGGCTTTACCAGTGGGTGAACACATGAAGGACATGGCGTACGAAGACCACACCGTATCGGTGGCGATTGCAGAAGATCCGCAGGGCTGGGCTCCCCGGGAGGCGCCGCTGGACATGCCGTGCCAGGTGCTGGAGCGTCCCGCATTCCGGTTTGACCTTGGCCTCCTGATCCGGCTGCTGACGCCGGGTCAGCGGATCTGACACCGGCAGGATCTTTCTCGTGACATCCCGTACTCATATCGCCCCGGACGCCGCAACGCTCCGGGTGCGGGTGCTGGCGCTCCTGTTCGCGGCGACAGCGGCGCTCGGGGCGGCGACGCTGGTCGCGGATGCCAGCTTGCAGGACGGCTTCCAGGTCTGGGACGCGATCCGCAGCGGGCTGATCCTGCTGACCACCGGCTGGCTCGCCTGGGGTGCGGCGCTGGCGCTGGCGGGCATTTGGCCGCGCAAGGCACCTGTAAGCGCCGCCGGGCCGGTGTCCGGGGCCGCAACGGTGGTGCTGGTGCCGATCTGCAACGAGGATCCGGTGGCGACATTCGCCCGCATCGCGGCCATGGACCGCTCCATCCGCGACGCTGAGCTCGCGCTCGACATCGTCATCCTCTCGGACAGCCGCGCGGCGCAGGCGCAGGCGGCGGAGCAGGCTGCCTTCCGGATGCTGATCGCGGAAACGCAAGGCGCGGCGCGCATCTTCTATCGCAACAGGACCGAGAACCGGGGCCGCAAGGCGGGCAACGTCGAGGATTTCATCCGCCGCTCCGGTGGCGGTTATGACTATGCCGTGACGCTCGACGCGGACAGCCTGATGTCGGGAGACGCACTGCGCCGGATGATCGCCCGGATGGACGCGGACCCGCGCCTCGGCCTGTTGCAGACCTTGCCGCAGATCGTCGGATCGCGCAGCGTCTTTGCCCGGGCCATGCAGTTCGCCGCTGCCTTTCACGGGCCGGTCTTCACGCGCGGGCTGGAGCGGATGCAGGGGGCGACGGGGCCCTACTGGGGGCACAACGCCATCATTCGTGTCCGCGCCTTCGCGCAGTCCTGCGGTCTGCCGGAACTTCGCGGCAAGCCCCCGTTCGGCGGGCATATCCTGTCCCACGACTATGTCGAGGCGGCGCTTCTGGCGCGGGGCGGCTGGCGGGTCGAGGCGGACAGCACCATCGTCGGCTCCTATGAAGAGGGGCCGGAAAATGTCCTGTCCTATGCCAAACGCGATCGCCGCTGGTGCCAGGGCAACCTGCAACACCTGCGCCTGCTGCCCGCGCCGGGGCTGGCGATGTGGAGCCGGTTCGTCTTCGTGCAGGGTATCTTTGCCTATCTCGTCTCCCTGCTCTGGGCGCTCTTCCTGATCAGCAGCGCGCTCGGTACGGTGCTGGCGCCGGAACCGGACTACTTCCCGGACCCGTACCAGCTGTTCCCGGTCTTCCCCTCCGATCGAAGCCGCGAGATCACCGCGCTGGCGCTGGGGATCGTCGGGCTTCTGGTCATGCCGAAACTGGCGATCTGGGTGAAGTCCGCGCTGACGGGCCGGGCGCGGGCCTTCGGCGGCGCGGGCCGGAGCCTGCTGTCCGTCGTCTGCGAGGTTCTCCTGACCTCCGCCCTTGCGCCGATCATGCTGATGTACCAGACCCGCGCGGTGCTGCAGGTCCTTTCCGGGCAGGACGGCGGCTGGCCCGCTAACGCGCGGGGCGAGGGCGCTCTGAGCCTCGCCGAGGCAGCGCGGGCGTCGGGCTGGATCGTTGTGACCGGCGTGCTTGCGCTGGCCGCGACAGGGCGGTTCGCGCCGGAGTTGCTGGTCTGGCTGCTGCCGGTCACGGTTCCGATGATTGCCGCGCCGCTGCTGATCTCCTGGTCGTCGCAGCCTGTCGGGCCGGGTGTCTTCCAGGTTCCGGAGGACCGTGACGTCCCGGATGTCGTCGCCGTGTACCGCGCAATCCATGCCCGCTGGCACAGCGGCATCACGGCGGACACATCCGCCTCCAGACCCGTTGCCGGAGGCAGCCATGCCCCGGCCTGACCCCTTGGCTACAGAGACAAGACCCATGGGCAAACGCCCCCGCGATCCCCGGATCGATTTCTTTCGTGGCCTCCTTCTGGTGATGATCTTCGTCGATCACGTGCCGGGCAACTGGTACGAGGGCCTTACGCTGCGCAACTGGGGGTTCTCCGACGCGGCGGAGAGCTTCTTTGCCATGTCGGGCATCGCCGCCGGGCTGGCCTACAGCGGGCGTTTCCTCAACTGGCCGGAGCAGGGACTCTGGCAGGGCATCGCGCCGGTCTGGAAACGCGCCTGGGTGCTGTACCTGACCCATATCTTCCTGACCGTCGCGGGGATCGCCATCTTCGCCTTCGCTGCCGAGGCCTTCGGGCTGGACGACCTGCTGACGAAAAACAACCTGCGGCAGGTGTTCGAAAATACGCAGCAGGCGCTGCTCGGCATACCGTTACTGGGGCACCAGATCGGCTACGTGAACATCCTGCCCGCCTATTCCGTGCTGCTGTTCGTCGCGCCGCTGGTCATCGTTGTCGGGATGCGGCACCCGATGCCCGTCCTTGGCGCCTCTGTCCTGCTGTGGTTCGTCACCGGGCTGATCCGGCTGCAAATCCCGGCCTATCCGAATCCGGGTGGCTGGTTCTTCAATCCGTTCTCGTGGCAATTGATCTTCACCATCGGCCTGCTGACCGGCATGGCGCTGCGTGATGGCAGACGGTTTGTCCCGGTCACCAGGCCGCTATTCGCGCTGGCTCTCGGGTGGCTGCTGGTGGTTCTCGCCTGGCGGCTAGTGCCTGAGTTCGGCAAGATGATGAACCAGACTATGGCCCGGCTGGGTGATCTCGGGTTTCCCTTCCACATCACCTCGCACCAGAAGACCTGGTTGCCGATGCTGCGGCTTCTGCATGCGCTGGCGCTGATCTACGTGATTTCCTGCTTGCCGGTGGTGACGCGGTTGACCGGCATGGCCTGGGCCGAGCCGCTGCGCGTGATGGGGCGGCAGGGGCTGCTCGTGTTCTCCGCCGGAACGCTGCTGGCGCTGGCGGGGCAGGCGGTGTTTGCCTTTTTCGAAGGCGTGACCATGGTCCCGTGGCTGTACATTCCCGCCGGGATCCTGGCGCTCTGGTTTATCGCCTGGCTGGGCGATTGGAAACGCCGAAGCGCAGGAGCCTTGCCGGTAAGTCGTGGTGTCGCGCAGAGCGGGGCGCTTCCCGTCGCCGGGGAATGATCGTTCTTTTTCAGTGTGATTAAATATTTGGCAGCATGCTCATGTTTTGAGCGGACGAACGCCGCGCGACGACGGAGCAGGATCAAAGTGGTTTAACGCGTTTCCTCGGCCACGAGGCACGGGATTATTCCAAGGGTCCAACCCAGGAGGAACCCTTGTTCAACCGCATCCTTCCCGCAGCGTTCGCGGCCTCTGCCGCCGCGCTGTCCTTCACCGCCGTGTCCGCAGAAACCAGCGTGCCCTTCGCGCTCGACTGGAAATTCGAGGGACCCTCGGCGCCGTACTTCCTCGCCATCGACGAAGGCCTGTTTTCCGCCGCGGGCCTCACGGTCGAGATAACCGAGGGGCAGGGTTCGCTCGACGCGATTCCGAAAGTGGCCACCGGCGCCTATCCGGTCGGGTTTGCCGACATCAACAGCCTGATGCGGTTTCTCGACCAGAACCCGGGTGCACCCGTGACTGCCGTGATGATGATCTACGACAAGCCGCCGTTCGCGGTGGTCGGGCGCAAGTCGCTGGGCGTCGAAGGACCCGCCGACCTCGCCGGCAAGGTGCTCGGTGCGCCGCCGCCGGATGGTGCCTGGGCGCAGTTCCCGATCTTCGCCGCGGAGAACGGCCTCGACATGGCCACCATCACCGTGGAACCCGTCGGCTTCCCGACGCGCGAGCCGATGCTGGCGGAGGGCAAGGTGGCGTCGGTGACCGGCTTCTCCTTCTCCTCGACGCTGAATCTCAAGCGCCTCGGCGTGCCCGCCGATGATCTGAGCGTGATCCTGATGGCCGACCATGGTGTCGACCTCTACGGCAACGCGATCATCGTCAACACCGACTACGCAAAGGCCAATCCGGACGTGATTACCGGCTTCCTCGGGGCCGTGGCGGAGGGCTGGAAAGACGCCATTGCCGATCCGGCGACCGCCGTGGACGCGCTGCTGAAACGCAATCCGGCGGCGGACAAAGACCTGGAGACCGAGCGCCTGCAGATGGCCATCGACGCCAACGTGCTGACGGATTTCGTCAAGGCGAATGGCCTCGGCGGGATCGACGCCGACCGCATGGCTTCGGCCATCGAGCAGACCAAATCGGTCTATACCTTCACCGCCGAGCCGGATGCGGCGCTGTACTTCGACGACGGCTACCTGCCCGCGGCTGACGCGCGTATGCTGCAATAAGGGTTGCCGGGTGCCGGCCTGCGCCGTCGGCACCCGGTCACGCACATGACCAATCTCATCGAAATAAAGGGCGTCACCCACGCCTACAAGACTCCGAACGGGCCTTTGCCCGTGCTGGACAATCTCACCATCGCCGTGCCGGAAGGCGAGTTCGCCGCCGTGGTCGGCCCGTCCGGCTGTGGCAAGTCCACGCTGACACGACTGGTGGCCGGGCTGATGAAGCCCGATACGGGCGAGGTGTGGTTGCATGGCGAACGGGTAAAATCGCCGCGCAATACCGTGGGAATGGCCTTCCAGAACCCTGTCATGCTCGAATGGCGGACCATTCTGGACAACGTCATACTGCCTTTGGAGATCGTTGCGCCGAGGATGCCCCGGGCACAGCGGGTCGAGCGGGCCATGGAGCTTCTGACGCTTGTGGGTCTCGCAGGGTTCGAGACCAAGCGCCCCTCGGAGTTGTCCGGCGGTATGCGCCAGCGGGCCTCGCTCTGCCGGGCCATCGTGCACAAGCCGGACGTGCTGATCATGGACGAACCCTTCGGCGCTCTGGATGCCTTCACCCGCGAGGACCTGTGGCAGACCATGCACGCGTTGCGCGCCAAGGAGCCGTTCACGGCGGTGCTCATCACCCATGACCTGCGCGAAAGCGTCTATCTCGGCGATCAGGTCATCGTGCTCTCGGGCCGCCCGGCGACCACGCAATTCGTGCTGGATGTGCAATATCCGGGCGACGGGGGGGTGCGGCAACTGGACGGGCTCTACACGCCCGAATGCGCCGAGATGCTGCACACCCTGCGGGACCAGATCAAGATCGCCCAGGGGCGCGAGCCGGAGGCCATGCACTGATGCAGACGTTTCAGAAGATTGCCGTTCCGGTCCTCGCCATCCTGATCTTCCTCGCGCTCTGGGAAGGGCTGGTCTGGGTCAACGGCTGGCCCAACTACGTGATGGCCTCGCCCTCCGACCTGCCCGAAGCCTACGCGAAGTTCTGGAACCTGTTCCTGATCGGCAGTTGGCAGACGCTCTGGCGCACTGTTGCGGGCCTGATGCTCGCCGTGCTGTTCGGCACCGCGCTCGGCATGGTCATGGGCTTTTCCCGGATCGCCCGGGATGGCCTCTACCCGTTGCTGGTGGGCTTCAACGCCATTCCGAAGGCGACCCTCGTGCCGGTGCTGGCACTGCTGTTCATTGGTCAGCACAACTTCAACACGGTGCTGATGGCCTTTCTCATCAGCTTCTTCCCGATTGCCGTCTCGGTCGGCATCGGTCTGTCGACGCTGGAGCCGGAGTATCGCGACATCCTGCGTTCGCTGGGGGCCAGCCGCCTGACGATCTTCCGCAAGATCGCCCTGCCCAAGACCCTGCCGGAGTTCTTCGGGGCGCTGAAGGTCTCGGTGACGCTGGCCTTCATCGGCACCAACCTCGTGGAGATCATCTCGCCACATGGACGGGGACTCGGGGCGCTCTTCCTGTCCGGGCAGACGAACTCGAACTACCCGCTGATGTTCGCGGTGCTCATCGCGCTCGCCGTTCTGGGCATCCTGCTCTATTACTGCGTGGTGGCGCTGGAACGGATCTTCGCGGGCTGGGCGGAGCGACCGCAGGGCTGAACACGGCAGGGTAAACCCGATCAATCGATGGGCGGGCGCCTTGCGGATTTCAGTGTCGCCGCCGCGATTCCGGGCAAGGCCCCGTGTCCAAACGCATCGACCCGGAGGATGAGGCCGCGCCGCGTTGACGCCGACGGGGCGCCGTGCAATCTGGCGGCATGCTCGAGATATTCCTCAAGACCCTGCCGTTCTTTGGCCTGATCGGCCTGGGGTACGGAGCCGCCAAGGCCCGGTTCTTCCCGGAGGAAGCGGCGGCGCACATCACGAAGTTCGTGTTCTATTTCGCACTCTCGGCGATGCTGCTGCGATTCTCGGCGAACCTCAGCTTCTCCGAGATATTCGACCCGATGCTGGCGGCGGCGTATCTCTGGGGTACGGCATTCACCTACGGGATCGCGATGGCCGTGGCCTTTTGGCGACGGCTGGACGCGGCGACCGCCGCCATCGAGGCGCAATGCGCCGCCATCGGCAACACTGGCTTTCTCGGCGTTCCGATGCTTGCCGTGCTGCTCGGGCAGGCGGCGGTGGGGCCGATCATCCTCATCCTGTCCATCGACCTGATCGTATTCTCGACGCTGCTGACGATCCTCGTGACCGGCACGCGGGGCAACGTGAAGGGAATCCGCGTGGTCCGGACGGTCTTCATCGGCCTTCTGAAAAATCCGATGATCGTGTCGATTGCCATCGGCCTGTGTATTTCCGCCAGCGCCATTCCGGTCCCGGAAGTGGTCAATTCCTTTCTGACGACCCTCGGCGCGGCGGCGACGCCCGGGGCGCTGTTCGCCATCGGGGCTTCGCTGGCGTCGAAGTCGGCGGAGCGGGTGCAGATCGCGGCGTGGCTGTCGTTCGCCAAGCTGATCCTGCATCCCCTGTTTGTCGCGGCGGGAGCTTTCCTGTTCTTTCCGGTCGATGCCTACAAGGCTTCGGTCATTGTCTCCGCCGCGGCTTTGCCGGTGGCGGGCAACATCTTCATCCTCGCGCAGCACTACGGTGTCGCGCCGCAAAGGGTCTCGGCGTCGATCCTGTTCTCCACGGCGGCCAGCATCCTGACTGTCAGCGTGATCATCGGGCTGGTTGCAGTCTAGGTCTGGCACAGGGTCTGGACCGGGGATCGACTTCCGGCCCATTTCGCGCCCGGCGACACGGTCGCGGACCGCGCGAGTGCCTCCCGTGCAACCTATGGGCTGATCGCGGCGCTTGTCGGGCGCGGCGGTATCCCCACGCAGCGCGACCGCCAAAGGAACCGCTCTGAAGACTCGGAGCTCTATCGGACGTCCATCCTCGTCGAGCGAGATGTCAACGAGCTCGGACACGGTCGAAAAGCCATAACCTGCTCCGTGAAATCGGCTCAGACGACTTCGCTGCCGTGCTCCTCGCGTCAACGCGCCTGTGGATCAGATGTCAGGGACCGGCCTTCTCGATCCGATTGGAGATCTCGATCAGGTTGCCGTCCGGATCGCGGACATAGATCGACAAAATCGGTCCGGCGGCGCCGGTGCGGGATACCGGTCCTTCTTCGATCTCTATGCCCTTGGTCTCGAAGTGACTCAGCCAGGCATTCAGCGGGGTCTCCGACAGGAAACACAGGTCAGCCGAGCCTGGCCGGGGGGCCCGGGCTTTGGGTTCGAACTCCCTGCCGGCGACATGGAGGTTGATCTTCTGCGTCCCGAAGGTCAGCGCCGTGCGTGTGCCGCCATCGCTGGCGATGAACGTTTCCCGCTGCATGCCGAGCCCTTCGTAAAAAGCACAGGTGGCGTTCAGATCGGTGATGGTCAGGACGAGATGGTCGAGGGACTGGACGGCGGCTGACATGGAAGGGATAACCTGCGGGAAAGGAGACTTGCCCATGGATGATGCGCCCATCACGGAAAGCCGTCAAACCGATGTCATGGACCCGGCCCGGGCCAATGCGCTGAAGGTTGCGTTGGGTCTGGCACCGGACATTGCCGCCGGTGACGCTCTGCCACCGTTCTTCCACCAGATCCATTTCTGGGAGCCGAAGCCGCCGGGAGCGCTGGGCCGGGACGGGCATCCGGCGGTGGGGCGGGGGCTGATCCCTGACCTTGGGCTGCCAAGGCGGATGTGGGCCGGCGGCCATCTGACGTTCCACGCGCCGCTCAGGGCGGGTATTCCGGCAGAGAAGGTGAGCACCGTGGCTTCGGTCAGCAGGAAAGAGGGCCGCACCGGGCCGCTTGGGTTCGTGACCGTGAAGCATGACGTCCACCAGGGCGGAACGCTCTGCGTGACCGAACTGCAGGACCTCGTCTACCGCGAGGACCCGGACCCCGACGCGCCGCAGTCACAGGCCCCGATCGCCCGGACCGACGAAACCGGGTCCGAGGCGGCGGCGTTTTCCTCAACCCTCCTGTTCCGCTACTCCGCGCTGACCTTCAACGGGCACCGCATCCACTATGATCTGGACTATGCCCGGGATGTGGAAGGGTATCGGGGCCTCGTGGTTCACGGCCCGCTGCTTGCGCAGAAGCTCCTGCTTCTGGCGGAGCGCGAGGCGCCTGTCCAGACCTTCCGGTTCCGCGCAACGGCACCCCTGATGCATACCGAGACCGCCACCTTTTGCCGGAACGGCAAGGACATGTGGGTGCGGGGCTCGGACGGGCGGCAGTGCATGATCGCGGAGGTCACCCACAAATGAAAAGCCCCGCCGGATCGGCAGGGCTTTCATTCTACGGGTGAGAGAAACGTAGAGAGAGAGAGATCAGTGGCCGGTGCCCTTGAGCACCACGGTCACGGTGCGCAGCATCACGGCGATGTCGGTCTTGAGGGACACCTTGCGCAGGTACTTCGTGTCGAACTTGGCGCGCTCGGCGAAGCTGGACTCGTTGCGCACGGAAATCTGCCAGAAGCCGGTGATGCCGGGGCGCAGGGCATAGTAGGCGCTGCCCGGGTACAGGTCCTGCTGCTCGACCATCATCGGACGCGGGCCAACCAGGCTCATATCGCCCTTGAGCACGTTCACCAGCTGGGGCAGCTCGTCCAGCGAGGACTTGCGGATGATACGGCCGATGCGGGTGATGCGGGGGTCGTTCTTGAGCTTCTGATCGCGGTCCCACTCGGCCCGGGCTTCGGGGTTTGCATCAAGATACGCTTCGAGCAACGCATGGGCATTCGGCACCATGGACCGCAACTTCCACATGTAGAAGATCCGGCCATTGCGACCGACGCGCTTCTGGAAATACAGCGGCGAAGAGCCGTCCAGCGCGATGAGCGCGGCGACAGGCAACAGGACAAGAAGAACAGGCAGAGCGGCCAGCAGAACCAGTGACGCGTCGAAGGCGCGCTTCACGTAATTGCGGTAGATCGGGGCGCGCGGCTTGGACAGCAGGGCCTCGTCGATCAGGGCCTCGATCCGCGCGGTCGGCATTGGCTGGCGTAGATGCAATGTCAAGTTGACCTCC
Organism: Tropicibacter sp. S64; assembly: GCF_049803835.1. Taxonomy (NCBI): domain Bacteria; kingdom Pseudomonadati; phylum Pseudomonadota; class Alphaproteobacteria; order Rhodobacterales; family Roseobacteraceae; genus Tropicibacter; species Tropicibacter sp. S64. Next base: position 36,636 of record NZ_JBNAGK010000010.1, read on the forward strand.
TGAAAGTCACACATCGACGGAAACTTGAAAGACCTTCCCACCTTGTCGAAGACATGCCTGGCACCGCTGTTGCCGATACCGTTCCTGTCACGCTGTCCAGTGTTTTGCCGATCCCGGTGGTTTATCCGAACCGATGCGGCAGACCTTTCATCACTCCCAAAATTGGAGCACCAACCCCCAGTGCCTTAAACTCATGTCTGACAAACTTTAGTCACATTTGCCCGACATCGGTTTTATGCCTTTCGGCGCTGCGATGCGTCAACCGATAGTTTTTCGCACACTTTAAGGTTGATCTTGCTTGTGGGCGGGGCTCGGCGTGTCCTGGCCGGGGTGGCGCGACCTCGGCGAGAATTGCGATCTTGCGCGGGACAAGTCCCCGCATTTCAAAGGGATTGGTTCGTCCCGAAGCAGGCTCAACGCGGCTGCCCGCTGTACTGCGGCACGTCAACAATCTTGCTGCGCTGCCCCCTTGATTTCCTGTCATAGCAGAAACAATTGCCGGAAACAGAATGCATCGGTGCCTGTTTTTTCTGCATCGCAGCGCCGCCTTGCCGCGCAGGTTGTCAGGATGGAAACAGTCGGGCTGCGGGTTGGCTGTGATGTGCATCACACTTGCCGGACCGCCGACGGGACGCATGGTCAGGCAGCCGTCGGACTTCCCCGTTCCGGGGCCATCCGCCGCGCGACACTTCCAAGGCGAGTGCGTGGCCTCACGAAATATTACAATGTTATAAACGCCGTGAGACGCCCTGCCCGAATCAGGCCGGAAGCCCGCCACATTCAGGCCCCAATTCGAAAGAATCGCGCCATATTCGGTATGCTGATCGGCGAAATGTGGCAGGCCCCGGGCCGGAGCGGGAGTTGAAAGAGCGCAGGTCGCGGCGTATGTCGGTCCGATCGTTTTCGCGTCGAAAGGGGCACCATGGCCAATCATCTTCACCAGGGCGACCTCCCGGACGACCTCAATCTCGGGTCCATGGTCGCGATTGATTGCGAGACGATGGGGCTGCATCCGCACCGGGACCGGCTGTGCGTCGTGCAACTGTCCGCCGGTGACGGGCACGCACATCTCGTGCAGATCGTCCGGGGACAAACGGAAGCTCCGAACCTCGCCCGGCTGCTCACCGATCCGGCTGTGCTGAAGCTCTTTCATTACGGCCGGTTCGACATCGCGGCGCTCCGGAACGCGTTTGGCGCCCTTGCCGCGCCGGTCTACTGCACCAAGATCGCCAGCCGGCTTGTCCGGACCTATACCGACCGCCACGGGCTCAAGGCGCTGACACAGGAGCTGCTTGGGGTCGACATTTCGAAACAGCAGCAGTCCAGTGATTGGGGTGCTGAAGTGCTGACCAAGGCGCAGCTCGACTATGCCGCGTCCGATGTTCTCTATCTCCACCGGCTGCGGGATGTCCTGAACGGCATGCTGGAGCGGGAAGACCGGATGGACCTGGCGCAGAGATGCTTCGATTTCCTGCCGGCGCGGGCGATGCTGGACCTCGAAGGATGGCCGGATACGGACATCTTTGCCCATGCCTGACGCAACGGAGGCATAGGGCATGGCACGAGGTGACGGGCTGTACTCGCGGGTCATTGCGTGGCTCAAGATCCTGCTGCCGCTCGCGGCGCTTGTCTTGCTGTCCACGTTGTTCCTGTTGTCGCGCAGCGCGGACCAGACCCTGAACATGCCTTACGCGGGCGACAGGATCGGCGATGGCACCAACCGCGAGCAGGTGAGTGCGCCGTATTTCGCGGGTACGACAGACAACGGCGACATGCTCACGCTCACGGCGCGCACGGCGGTGCCGGAATCGGACGGCGAAATCCGGGCGGAAGACCTGACGGCCCGGATGCGGATGACCAGCGGCAGCGAGATCAACCTGACGGCTCTGCACGCCATCGTGCGCGGTGGAGGGACCTGGGCGGACCTGACCGGCGGGGTGCGGATCGAGAGCTCCACCGGGTACGTTCTGATGACGGAAAACCTCGGCACCGCCGTCGATCGGATCGAAGCGGAAAGCGGTGGCCCGGTCCAGGGCGAAGGGCCGCTCGGAACGCTGGAAGCCGGAAAGATGCGGATCGAGACGGTCGGTGAGGGCGGCGACGTGCAACTGCTATTCACGGATGGCGTAAAGCTGGTATATACCCCGCAAGATTGAGAAAGTGCTGCCACATGATCCAACGATTTTTCATGGCCCTGCTGGTTGCGGGGATGCCCCTTGTTGCACAGGCCCAGCAGGGCACTTCGGTCAAGTTCGGCTCTCTGCAGCAGGACACCAGTGCGCCGGTCGAAGTAACGGCGGATTCACTGTCGGTGAACCAGGCGGACGGCACGGCACTCTATACCGGCAACGTGGTGATCGTGCAGGGCGACATGCGCCTCGCCGCGCCGCGGGTGCTTGTGGTCTACTCCGAAGCGCAGGGAAGGATCGACCGGCTGGAAGCCACCGGCGGTGTGACTCTCGTCAGCGGGGAGGAGGCGGCGGAGGCAGAGCGCGCCGACTATGACATCGAAGGCGGCAACGTCACCATGACCGGCAACGTGCTTTTGACGCAGGGGCCGAACGCTCTGACGTCCGAGCGCATGGTGGTCAACCTCGACACCGGGTCGGCCCAGATGACGGGGCGCGTGCGTACGGTGCTGCAACAGGGCAACCAGTGATGGCCCGCCCAGAGCTGACAGTCACGGAAGGCAGCAGCGGCCTCAAGGTCACGCATCTGCGCAAGAGCTACCGCAAGCGCGTCGTGATCCGCGACGTGACCATGACGCTCGACCGGGGCGAGGTCGTCGCGCTGCTCGGGCCCAACGGCTCGGGCAAGACAACCTCCTTCTATGCCATTGCGGGCCTTGTGAACCCGGACGCCGGACAGGTGCTGATCGACGGTCGCGACGCGACCTACCTGCCGATGTACCGTCGCGCGCGGCTCGGTATCGGCTACCTGCCGCAGGAAATGTCGATTTTTCGCGGGCTCAGTGTCGAGGACAACATCGCCGCGGTTCTCGACATTTCCGAAAAGGATCGTTTGCGCCGCCGGGAACGGCTGGAAGAACTGCTTGGCGAGTTTTCCATCGAACACTTGCGCCGAGCGCCAGCGCTGGCCTTGTCCGGCGGGGAACGGCGCCGGGTGGAAATTGCCCGTTGCCTTGCCGCCGATCCCAAATACCTGCTGCTGGACGAACCCTTCGCCGGGGTCGATCCGATCAGCGTCGGGGATATTCGCCACCTCGTGGCCGATCTGAAGAAACGGGGTATCGGGGTGCTGATCACCGATCACAACGTTCGCGAGACGCTGGAGATCGTCGATCGCGCCTATATCCTGCATGACGGGCATGTCCTGATGTCCGGCACGCCGGAGGACGTGGTGCGCAACGAGAATGTCAGGCGGGTTTACCTTGGTGACAGCTTCCGCATGAGTTGACCGGCTTTCCGGCGATTTCACCAAAAATTGGCGTGTGGCTCTGTCCGGTTTCCATTGACAGCCGGGGGCAATCTCTACTCAAATGAAGCCATGACACGCCGTTTCGCTCAATGGCTGACCCACGTCTCCCTCACTTCCGAGGGACGGTCATGTCCATCGCGCGCCACGGCCTGTCTTCCCTGACCAGCATTCCGATCACCGGGTCCTCCGCGGGCCGGTTTCGTTGTGTGTGCCGGTGATAACAAGAAAAGGACTGACCATGCGCTATCAGATAACGGGAAAGCAGATCGACGTGGGCGAAGCCCTGCAGACGCACGTCCAGACCGAAACCGGCGCAATGCTGGACAAGTACTCCCAGCGTCCGACCGATGCGAACGTCATATTTTCCAAGAGCGCACATGAATTCGTCTGCGAGGCGGTGATCCACCTTTCGACAGGCCTCAATGCGTCGGCCAAGGCGCATGCGACGGAGATCTACGCGGCCTTCGACGAATGCATCGAGAAGATGGACAAACAGCTGCGCCGGTACAAGCGCCGCCTGAAGGACCATCACAAGGACCGTACGGAACCCGTTGAACTTCTCGGAGCATCCTCTTATATCCTCGCATCCGATTCCGGCATCGACGCCGAGGAGCCGGACTCGTTGCAGCCGATCATCGTGGCCGAGATGGAGACCAAGATCCCGTCTCTTTCGGTGGGCGAGGCGGTCATGCAGATGGAACTGGCCGGGGCACCTGTCCTGGTGTTCAGAAACGAAAAGAAGGATGGCTTGAACGTCGTTTATCGACGCGAGGACGGCAACATCGGCTGGATCGATCCATGATCCGGCAGCCGACCGCGTAAAGAAAATGTAAAACGGTGGTCGAGTATACAGGCAAAGCATGAAGTTTGTTGATCTCCTCAAACCTGGCGCCGTGAAAGTCGTCAGTGCGGTCTCCAGCAAGAAGCGGCTGATGCATGACGTCGCCGAACTTGCGGAGAGCGCCTATGGTCTGTCCGCCGGGGCGACGGTCGAGGCCTTGATGGAGCGCGAGTTGCTCGGACCCACCGGCGTGGGGCATGGCGTTGCCTTGCCCCATGCGCGCTTGCCCGGGCTTGAAGAAGTGGCCGGGGCTTTCATCCTGCTGGAAAGCCCGATCGACTTCGATGCGGTGGACCGTCAGCCGGTCGATCTCATCTTTTCCCTGTTTGCGCCGGAGGATGCCGGTGTCGAGCACCTGAAGGCGCTGGCGCTGGTGTCCCGCACCCTGCGGGATCAGGCGCTCTGCGCCAAGCTGCGGGCAAACCGCGATGCGGGAACGCTCTACACGATCCTGACGGAATTCGAGGCGGTGAAGGCCGCCTGACCCTGACAAGCGCGGCTTTTTGCACGGACAGGGGGCGATCACGCCCCCTTGATCATGACCAGTCGTCAAATCCGAACATGATGTAATCGCGCTGATAGGCCTCCCGCGCCAGCGCCTCGATCCGGTCGTCGTAGATCTCGGCAAGCGAGAATGGCGCGGCGGTCGGCACGGGCTCCGGATCTTGCGGTGCCGGGTGGCCGACCTGCATGGCCAGCGCGGGCAGGTAACCCTCCATCTCGTCTTCGCGCACGATCATGTCCGGCAGGGTGAACTCCGCCATGCCCTGAATGCACTGGGCCTGCGTCGCCCAATGGCCATCCACGCGCACGGCGGTCTGGCCGGAGAGGTTCGCCTTGACCCAGTCCAGCCAGGCGGTGAACGCGATGCGATGCGCGGCGGCGTCGTAGTCGCTGCCCGGTTCGCCCTCCGGAATCGGCAGGGCGTGAGCGCGGCGCAGGGTTTTGCGGATGCCGGCAAAGCTACCCGCGCCGGTGGTCAGGATCTTCGAGCAGAAGGCTTCATGCGCCCGGGCGAGAGGATGGCGGACCACAGTGAAACTGCGGTGACCGGGGCGGATGCGTTTCCACTCGCGCAGCGACGCCTGCGTGAATTTGGTCTCCAGGTCACGCGGCTTCACCCCGTCCAGTCCGCAAAGCCAGCGTGTCACCGCCGTCTCCGGCCCGGACCGCACCGGCATGTACAGCAGCGGCGTCTTCGCCCCGCCGATGTACGTCGGCACCACCGGCCCGCGCCGAGGCTCGAAATTCGGGGTGCGGGAGAGGTTGAAGCGGTCAAGCCTGGCGAGGCTTGTCGCCATCTCCTCGAAATTGTGCACCTTCTCCGACGCCGGCTCCGGGTTCTGCCGTTTCAGCGCGGTATTCAGGCTGTCGAGCGAGCCCGCCGCCCCGAGCCAACGGGCCAGCCCGTTCATCACCTCCACGTCCTGCAGATCGTCGTAGTCGACATAGAACGCCGTCTGCGCCGTGGTTTGCAGCGCCTTCATCAGGGTCACCTGAAAGGCCTGCAGGTCGGCCAGATGCGCCTCGAATTCCGCCGCGTCGAAGTGCACCTTCGCGTCCTTGCGTTTCTTGACGTTGGTCAGTTTCCACTGCCCCGTCGCCTGCGCGATCTTCTTGGAGACATAGCTGTCCGCGGGGTTGCGGGTGAGGATGATCTTGGCAATCCGGGCATCCGTCAGCAGGGTTTCCAGCACCCGTGGATCGTGGTCATGGAAGAACCGGAAACCGCCGATGCCGCCGGGCGTTTGCGTCCGGATGGCCTCGAGCAGACGCTCCGGCGCGAAGTCGCGTTCCTCCTGCGTGATGCCGAGGATGTCGTCCGATTTCGGGTAGCCGATGAAATGCGGGTTGAAGGCCTCTCCGTGGCAGGTGATGCCCGCCATGGCGTTCAGGTTGGCCTCCAGGAAGTTGGACCCCGTCCGCATTTCGGCAAAGACAACGAAGCAGTCGAAACGGTCGGACATGGCGGCCTTATTTCTTGATCAGGTAGGGCTTTCGCGCCGGAGTCTGACCGTTCTGCGGCACCGGGTCCACCGGGAAATCGCCCATCAGATAAGGATGCATTCCCTGGTTCTTCAGGTTCTGGAGGAACTGGCCAAAACCGCTCAGGTCCTCCAGACGCGGCGCTTCCGCCAGACGACGCTGCGCCTTCTGGCCGATCTCGTCGATCAGCATCTGCAACGGTTCCATCGGTGCCTCGATGAATTCCGCCATGGTCCAGACCCGCACGCGGGCCTTCACGTCCGGGCTGCGCAATTCGTCGAGCATCTTGCTCTCGATCTTCTGCAGGCGCGCCGCCTCCGCCCGCAACTCGGCGAAATTGGCGTTCGACTTGAACAGCGGCACGGCCCAGGCTCCGGATATCACGCTGATCTGCGCATTGGGATCGCGGGCCATGTGCCAATTGATCTTGGGATTGTCACGGGGGCCGTACTGGAAACATTGGCGCTCGCCCCGCGTGTTCCACAGCAAGTTGGTGAGGAACGCCTTCGGATTGGCGTCGCGCAGCTTGGCATTGTCCGAAAGCGCGCCGTTGATGACGGTCTGTCCCCCGGCAAATTCGGCGCGGACCGGGCCGAACAGGTGGCCGTGCACTTGCGCCCCGGTGGCGCGGGACAGCCATGGGCCGAAGTCCTGAAACAGCTCGGCAAAGCCGTGGAAGACGGAATATTTGCCCGCCGTCATGCCGTTCTCCCAACCCATGTTGGGAAACCGGCTCTGCATGAACAGACCGGAGCGTCCCCGGGTTCGCCGCTCCACCGCCTTGGCAAAAATGCGGTCGATCTTGCCCGGGCTCGGTTCCTGACGAGACAAGGCACGGTCCGGGTCGGCCAGGAAGGCCTGGTACAGGCGATCCGCGTGCGGCCAGATCTTGCGTGCGACGAAGCAGTCGGAGCGGCGCAGCAGTTGCAGGTGATCGTCGTAGAAGATGTGGGGCTTGCCCTGGAAATCGAATTTCGAGAGCGTGAGCGAGCGGCTTTCGATCTGCGTCGAGTAGAGCCGGACGAGCGACTGGAAGTAGCTCTCGTCGGGAATCCAGACGCGCCGGAAATAGGCGTCATGGTGCGGACGGGCCGGGTCCTGCAGGATGGCGGACAGGGTCTGCCGCGTAAGGCACCACCATTGCGATCCCATATGCGGGACGATGCCCTCCGGGATCCTGCGCTTGAACCGCAGGGTGCGTTGCAGTTCGACGAACTTGTCGAACAGATAGCGGTTCTTGCGCCAGGAGAAGGGGAAGTGCAGCGTGAACCGCTCCTGGTCGAGCCCGCCCACGGTCCAGGGGACATCCGCCGTCGTGGCGCTTTCGATGAAATCCGTTCGTGGACGTTCGCGCAGGTAGTGGCGCAGCTCATGCACAGGCCGCAAGGGCAGGCATGAGCCCGAGGACAGGTAGACGTGACGCACCTTGTCGAACCGCTCCAACATCAGCTCGGAGGCATCCTGCGAGGCGGCGACAAGGCCCCATGTGCCCCACTCGCAGCGGTGGCGTCTGGAAAACAGCACGTCGGGCAGGTCGGACAGGCTTTTGACCAGCCGGTCGTACTGGTCCTTCGGCACCATCTTGTCGACGTGGATCACCACCGGGCAACCGCCCCGCGACCAGTGACGCGCCGTCTGTGCCGCGCGGTCGAGCGCGGTGTGGACCAGCATGACGATCCCGACGGTCATGCCCAGTTCCCCTTGGACATCAGGCCGAGAATTTCCAGCTGCCGCCAGTTGATGTACTTCTCCGACCACTTGCACCAGAGTTCCGGGTTCTCCCGGACGCCGTCCGCATAGGCGAGGTACTCGCGGGAGGCGCCGTAGTGCTGGCCGCGGGTCAGTTCCTCCTCCGCCTTGGCGGTGAAGGTATCGAGGAATTTCGTGTGCAGCAGGATGCCCGAGGCCTTCTCCCCGCCCCATTCGTCATAGACGAGGTTCAACCCGCGCGGCAGCAGGTTGTGCGTGGAGGAGACGTAGGCGTACTTGCGGTCCCACTTCACCAGCGGGATCTTGTTCAGCGCCGGGGCCAGTTCCGGTGTCTCGGGGAAGAACACCCGGGCCCTGGGTCCGCCCTGAATCCACAGGTTGCCGAAACGGGGGTTCTTCGAAATGGCGTAGTTGCCGGCGTCGAACCAGGAGGCGATGTCCAGCGGGTTCTGGCCGGGTGTGTAGGGCTGCTGGTCAATCCGGCCCTTCGGGTACATGTCGAGCAACATCGCGGAGAACGACTTGATCGAGGAGGCATCGAGCCAGTCAGTCAGCGCCCGGAGCGAGCGGGTGTCACAGAACGGATAGAGGAAAAACTCGTCCGGATCGACGGTCAGGCACCAGTGCCCGTGCCCGTACTTCATCAGCAGCCAGTTCATCCAGTCCATGCCGAACCGCGCGCGCTTGTAGCTGGCGCGGGTCGACCAGACGGATACATCGTCCTGCTTCGACAGGTAGGTCAGCGAACCGTCGGTGCTGTCATTGTCGACCACGAAGAAGTGGTTCACACCCATCTCGCGGTAGTACTGGAGGAAGTAGGGCAGACGAACGCCCTCGTTGCGCTGCGTGCAGAACACGAGGAGATCGGAGGGTCTGATGCGGTCGGTGTGGTTGGTGACGGGGTTCAGTTCGCGGCGTTTGCGAAAGGCACGGATGCGCCAGCGTTTCCGCTGTAGCCTCAGTCTGTATGACTGCCATGCGCCCAATCTCTCGCCCCTCAGATGGCCGCTCCGGCGGCTCTGTCCCGCGCTTGGCTATCAGATCATCGTTAACACGGTCTTGAAATGCGCTTCCCACGTAGGCGGTCCCCATCCGCCCGGGTTGCGCATCCCCACGTCCCGTCGACCCAAAGTTGCCAATCGGTGTATTTGATGCGCCCAAAGATAACGGTCGCTTACGTCTGCGTAAACGGGAATATCTCCAAGCACTTCCCTGTAGACGGGCAGGTCGTTGCACAGGACCGGAACGCCGAGGGCCGCGGCCTCGATCGGCGGCAGGCCATAGCCTTCGGCCAGGCTCGGGAACAGCAGGCCGTTCGAATTATCCACAAGTCCGAAGAGCGCGGCGTCCGGCAGGTTCGGGAGTTCGTGAACCCGGGCGGGGCGGGCATCCAGCCGGGCGAAGACTTTATCGTTCTCCCAGCCCCGGCTGCCGCAGACCAGCAGGTGCGCCTCCGGGATCTCTTCCCAGAGGTCGAGCAGAAGCGTGTGGTTCTTGCGCGGCTCGATGGTGCCCACGCAGACGAAATACGGATGCCCGTCCCATGGGCCGGCGGGAGCCGGACCCGGCCGTGGCACGGACACGCCAAGATGGGCGACAAGGCACTTCGGCGTCAGAGGCGCGGCGTGGCGCAGGATGTCTTGCCGGGTGTGCTCCGAGTTGCACAGGATGAGGTCGGCCTGCCGGGAGGCGCGATTCAGGAAAGGGCCAAAGGCAGCCGCGGTTTCCGGGCGCTGAAATTGCGGAAAGTCGAGCGGGATGGTGTCATGGATCATCACGGCAATACGGCTGTCCCGCACCGTCCTGACGGCAGCGATCACGCGGTCGGTGAGATTGGAATGACCGACGTTCAGATAGTGTGTCCCGGCGGGCAGGTGCCGCCGCAGCATCGCGCCGAGCCGAACGGTCAGAGAGCGGTCGATACAGACCCGCCGCAACAGGCTTTCAGCCCCGGCGCGGGGCCCGTCCAGTCCACGCTTCAGGCGCGACAGGCGATCCGGAGCGTCGAAGGTGCCGGTGTCGAGCGCTCGCTGCAGCGCGGCGCATCCGGCCCGGTCCAGCAACAGGAACCCTAACGCGCTCCGCACCAGACCGAAGAGCGGCGTTTCGACAGTCAGAAGGTGATCGAGATAGGCCTTTTCCACCCGGTCGACGCCGGTAAGGGGGCGACCGGCGCGGCGGACCAGCCGTGTCAGGTCCAGCAGCCGCGCCGTGGGGGCACTACTTCTCGTAATGCCCATTGAGATGCCAGTGCCATGCATCCCGGATCATCTGATCCATGGTCGACCGTTTCGGCGTCCAGCCCAGATCGGCCTCGGCGCGGGTGGAACCGGAGACCAGTTTGGTCGCATCCCCGCTGCGGCGCGGTCCTTCCGAGAACGGCACCTCGCGGTTGGTGACCGCACGCGAGGCGTCGATGACTTCGCGCACGGAAAATCCCTTGCCTGTACCGAGGTTGAACACGGCGCTGCCGCGTTCGTCCTGCAACCATTTGAGGCCCAGAACATGGGCGTCGACCAGATCGCAGACGTGTACGTAATCGCGGATGCAGGTTCCGTCCGGGGTGTCGTAATCCGTGCCATGGATCGTCAACGCCGGACGCTTGCCGTCGATGGCTTCGAGCATGACGGGGATCAGGTGCGTCTCCGGCCGATGATGTTCGCCTATTTCGCCGTCCGGATCGCCGCCCGCGACGTTGAAGTAGCGGAATATCACGTGCCGGAGCCCATGGGCAGCCTCGAAATCCCGCAGGATGTCCTCGACCGCCCGCTTCGATGCGCCATAGGCATTGAGCGGCAGTTGTGGCGTCTGCTCGTTCAGAACGACATTGTCATGCTCGCCGTAGGTGGCGCAGGTGGAGGAGAAGACGAAATCCATAACGCCAGCCGCCACCGCCGCCTCGATCAGGGTGAGGGAGCCTTCGACGTTGTTGCGCCAGTAGAGGCCAGGCTTCGCCATGGCCTCGCCGACCTGGCTCAACGCGGCGAAGTGCATGACCGCGACGGGCTGGTAGATGGCGAAGACTTCGTCCAGCCGGGCGCGGTCAGTCAGGTCCCCCCGTTCGAAAGGGCCGAACTTCACCGCATCTTCCCAGCCGGTGACGAGGTTGTCATAGGTGATGGGCGTGAAGCCCGCCTTGTTCAAAGCCTTGCAGGCGTGGCTCCCGATGTAGCCAGCGCCTCCGGTCACGAGCACGTTCGTCACGAGGGTTATTCCGCGGCCTTCTTGGCGGCCATGATTTCGTGCAGGTAGGCCTCGAGGTCGTCACGCAGTTCGTCGCGGGCAAGGCCGAAGGCCACGGTTGCCTGCAGGAATCCCGCCTTGGAACCGCAGTCGAAGCGCTGACCGCGGAAACGGTAGCCGTAGACGCCATCGCCCTCGGGTTCCAATTCCTGGGCAATCGCGTCGGTCAGCTGGATCTCGCCGCCTGCGCCGGTCTTCATCTTGTTGAGATGCTTGAAGATATTCGGCGACAGGATATAGCGGCCGATCACGGCAAGGTTGGATGGGGCGTCGCCGGCAGAGGGTTTCTCGACCATGCCCTTGACGGAGACCATGGAGCCCATGTCTTCCTTCACATCGAGGATACCGTAGGCAGAGGTCTTCTCCTGCGGCACTTCCATCGCGGCAACCATGCTGCCGCCGGTTTCCTCATAGGCTTCGACCATCTGCTGGAGGCAGGGCTTCTCGGCAGCGATCACATCGTCCGGGAGCATGACCGCAAAAGGCTCGTTGTGCACGAGACGGCGGGCACACCACACAGCGTGGCCGAGTCCGAGGGCCTTGTGCTGGCGGATGTAGGCGATTTCGCCCGAGTCCATGTTGGTGGACTTGAGAATCTCCAGGAGCTTGTCCTTGCCCTTCTTGCGCAGTTCCTGCTCAAGCTGCGGCGCATGGTCGAAGTAGTCCTCGAGAGCGCCCTTGCCACGCGAGGTGACAAAAATGAACTCCTTGATGCCAGCCGCCCGTGCTTCGTCGATTGCATACTGCACCAGCGGGCGATCCACGAGCGTCATGATCTCCTTGGGGACAGACTTCGTGGCCGGTAGAAAACGCGTCCCCATGCCTGCTACGGGGAAGATCGCTTTCGTCACCTTCTTACGCATCAAAATAGCTCCTGATCTATTCGGTCGTTCGGGTTATCGCACGGATGCTGCACAAGCACTATAGCGGTTTGACTTGTATAATAGAGCACTTCAGGTGATTTGGCGAATTTTGCCACACAAACAGTTTAATTTTGGGGCCAATTGTCCTCTAAAGCGCCACGAACCGGCGAAATTCGGCGGATTTCAGCCTTGACCCGAGTGGAGAACCGCCAAAGTTGCAAGCGCCGGGAGTCGCGGGTGCTGCGGCCGAAGAGTCCGCCGCGCTGTTCCCAGACCCCAGCGTCGGTGAACGTGGTGCGATGGGGGCGGCTGGTGCGCGAAAACAGAAAAAGGCTGACAGTGGCGCCATCTTGAACCTGTGCGGCGGCGGCTTCGCGCAGCGTTGCGGCCTGCCAGAGGCGTCCGGCCAGGACCCTGTGCGGGGCGCCGGGGCGACCCGGAAAGGGCAGGAAGGGCTCGCCTGACTCCGTCCGCGGCAGCAAGGGCTGGGTCGGACGGGTCGCTCCCTCCCTGGCTCCGCGTGACAGCCCGCGCATCAGCCGCCAGACATCGTCCGCGCCGAGCGGGCCGGATTGCAGGAGTCGCAGCAGCCGCAGACGCTGCGCCGTGCGAAACGCCTTCCAGGCGGCTTTGCGCCGCCGGTCCGGAGCATGTTTGCGCAGGAACAGCATTTTCGACGCGCCGATTTCGGTCAGGTCGCGCGGCGTGCGGTCCGCGGAGCGGCGGGCGCTTTCCGCATAGCCATGGTGGACCCGGGCAAGCGGCACGATGGCCGTCTTGTGTCCGGCCTTGGCGAGCCGCAGGTTCAGGTCGGTCTCGTCGAGATAGAACCGGAAACCCGGGTCGAAACCACCCAATTCCAGAAGCACGCGGCGCCGGACGGCCATGTTCGTGCCCTCGGTCTTGATCGCCAAACCCGGCTCGGGTTTGCGGATCGCGGGGGCATCGCCGGAGAGCGGCAGGTCCTGTGCCTCGCCGCTCGCGTCGACTGTCCGGGCTGTCCACTGGAAGGAAATGCCATTGCGGCCAATCACATACCCCCCGGCGGCGGCGACATCCGGGTCCGTGAATGGTCCGACGAGGTGCTGCAGCCAAAGCGGCTCGGGCACCGCATCGTCGTCGATGAAGGCGACGATCTCGCCCGCAGCCCTGTCGATGCCGACGTTGCGGGCGGCCGAGATGTTGGGTTCGTCGAAAGGTGCGCACTTCAGCCATTTGGCCTGTGGTGAGGCTTCCGCCACGGCCATGCCCGCCGGGCAGGCGACCACGATCACCTCGAAATTCGGGTAATCCAGTTGCGACAACCCCAGAAGGCACCGTGCCAGCGCCCGTGGCCGCTCCCGGCTGACCACGACGACGCTGACAGGCGGGCGATCCAAATCAGGCCTCTTTCAGAACCACGCCCGGCGCATAGGCGATGAAGAACGGGTTGGCGAAACCCGGCTTGCCATAGGCCAGCGCGCTGTGATCGTCGAACCGCACGACGCGGCCCCCGGCCCCCGCCAGCACGGCATGGCCTGCGGCGGTGTCCCATTCCATGGTGCGCCCGACGCGCGGATAGAGGTCCGCCTCGCCCGTCGCGACAAGGCAGAACTTCAGGGACGACCCGGCGCTGGTCATGTCCCTGACGGCGTACTTGCCGATGTATTCGTCGGTCGCCTGATCGCGGTGCGACTTTGACGCCACGACCATCAGCGCATCGTTGTTCGGCTCGGACACGCGGATCGGTTTCGTCTCGCCCACCGCGTCGTGAGAGAACGGGCCGAGCTCTTCCAGCGACATGCCGGTGCCATCGGTGTAGAACATCCGCTGCTTTGCCGGAGCGTAGACCACGCCGCGAGTCGGCACGCCGTCCTCCACCAGGGCGATGTTGACGGTGAAATCGCCGCGCCGGTTGATGAACTCCTTGGTGCCGTCGAGCGGATCGACGATGAGGAAGGTCCGTGCGTCCACGTCATGACTGTCTGCCTGCTCCTCGGTGACCAGTGCCACGTCCGGGAAGGCTGCACGCAAGCCGGCGGAGATCAGGGCATCGGCGGCCTCGTCCGCTTCGGTCACGGGGCTGGCATCGGACTTCACCTTCACCTCGAAATCGTCGGAGTTGTAGATGTCCATGATCTTGTCGCCCGCTTCGAGCGCAAGACGCCGCATGACCCGGGTCAGCTCGGAATAGTTCATCGTGGCGCTCCTTTCCCGCGGATGCGCGGATTCATTGATTTGAAAACTCACCCGCCTTATGCTGCCTGACAACGAGAACGGCAAGAAGCCGGCGAGCCATACCCGCATCGGAGCAGTGTGCGCATGTTTCAGGTGACCAAACCGCGGTCGAATTTCGGCTCGGCGATCTACATCGGCGAGTTGATCTACCACAATTCGGTCCGCGCCGTCCGCAAGACCCATGGCAATGCGATCATCGCGGTGCTGATGAACATGCTGCAGACGGTCATCTTCGTGCTGACCTTCTTCTTCATGTTCAATGTCCTCGGGTTGCGCGGTGCGGCGGTCCGCGGCGACTTCATGATCTACATCATGACCGGCGTCTTCCTCTACATGACCCATTCGAAAACCATGGGCGCGGTGGCGGGGTCCGAAGGGCCGGCCAGCCCGATGATGCAACATGCGCCGATGAACACGGCCATCGCCATCGCCTCGGCCATGCTCAGCACGCTCTACGTGCAGGTGCTTTCACTCGTGGCGATCCTCTTTGTGTACGACGTGGCGTTCAACCCTTTCGTGATGATGGAAATTCACGACCCCATCGGCTGCATGGCCATGGTCCTGCTGTCGTGGTTTTCCGGTGCCGCCATCGGCATGGTTGTTCTGGCAGCGAAGCCCTGGGCGCCGACCCCGGTCAGCATCATCTCCACGGTGTACCAGCGCGCCAACATGATCGCGTCGGGCAAGATGTTCCTGGCCAATTCGCTGTCGAGCGGCATGTTGGCGCTGTTCGACTGGAACCCGCTGTTCCACACCATCGACCAAGCCCGCGGGTATGCCTTCGTCAACTACAACCCGCGCAACTCCGACTGGGAGTATGCGCTTTACGTTTCCATCGTGCTGCTCATGATCGGACTGATGGGCGAGTTCTTCACCCGCAAACACGCGTCCGCAAGCTGGAACGCGCGTCGGTAAGGCATTCAGGACTGGGGCGGGGCCGGGCTTCGCGGTAATCTGGGGCAGTCTCTCGAAAAGGAGTGCCGCGATGCGCCGTCTTTGCCTGCTGTTCCTCTGTCTGCCGACCCTCTCCCTGGCGCAGGATTTTCCAGCGCTGCATTCTGTTACCGGGGTCGCATCCGACGACGTTCTGAACATTCGCAGTGTTCCGAGCGGCAGTTCGGAGATCATCGGCACGCTCGCCCCGGACCAGACCGGCGTAGAGGTGCTGCGCCTCGATGACAGCGGCGCGTGGGGGCAGGTGAACAGCGACGAGATGGCCGGTTGGGCCTCCATGCGATTCCTCGAAGCCACGCCGGGCGGCAGCCTGCCGGAGCATGGCAGCCTGTCTTGCGGGGGAACGGAACCATTCTGGGGCCTGGACGTCACCCAGGGCGGCGAGGCGGTCTTTGACAGCCCGGAAGGCGGCTGGACCCTGTCCGCCGGTCCGCTGATCCCGGCGGGCGGGCGGCCCTGGCCCTGGGCCGTGATCGGATCGGGCGGCGACCGGACGATGACGGCGGTCATCACGCCGGAAGCCTGCTCGGACGGGATGTCCGATCGGGAATACGGGCTCTCGATCACCGTTGTCTCGCAGAGATATGGCGAAACCGAAGTGGTCAACGGCTGCTGCCTGCTCGGCGGAGTCCGGTAAGCTCAGGTCACAACCCGCAGCGTCAGGTTGATCCGCCCGCCGTTCGGCAACAGCGAGGACGAGCCGAACCGGATCCGGTCCACGCCGTGATGGGCGAGTCGCGCCGCGCCGCCCATGACCACCACATCGCCGGACTTGAGCCAATGCGAGGTGGTCTGCCCGCCGCGCTCGACATTGCCCATGCGGAACAGCCCCTCGTCGCCGAGCGAGACCGACAGCACCGGCGCGGCAAAATCCGCCTCGTCCTTGTCCTGATGCAGGCCCATCCTCGCGCCCTCTGCGTACCAGTTGATCAGGCAGCACTCGGGTTGCCTTGCGCATCCTGACAGCGTGTCCCAGATTGACAGGACCGAGGCCGGGATCGGCGGCCATTCCATTCCTTCCGGGTGCTTCGGCTCGTAGCGGTATCCGCGCCTGTCCGTCACCCAGCCGAACCGTCCCGCTGCGCTCATCCGCACCGACATCGGTTTGCCACGCGGGGTCACCGGCTGATAGAGCGGCGCCATGGCCAGCACGCCGCGCAAGTCCGCCACCAAGGCCTCTTGTGCGGTCCGGTCCAGATAGCCGGGGAACAGGCGGAACCCCTTGATCGTCAGCTCATCGGTCATGCAGCGTCCCATTTGTTGTGCAGGAGTTGCGATTTTCCGGACAATTGCGCCCTCGCCAGCGCTTGCAGGGCCGGAATGCCCTCCTTATATACCCTCCGAAGCCGCTTTCGGGGCAAGCCCGAAGGCCTTTGCACTGCGGGGCAGGATGCCGTAACGGGTCCGACGTCTCGTGATATCGCCTTGACTACAGAAAGGGATCGAAAATGGCCAAAGTGATCGGTATCGACCTCGGCACCACCAACTCCTGCGTAGCCATCATGGATGGCAGCAGCGCACGCGTCATCGAAAACTCCGAAGGCGCACGCACCACCCCCTCGATCGTCGCCTTCACCGAAGACGAGCGTCTCGTGGGTCAGCCGGCGAAGCGCCAGGCTGTGACCAACCCGGAAGCCACCGTGTTCGCGGTGAAGCGCCTGATCGGTCGTCGCACCACCGACCCGGAAGTGACGAAGGATCAGAAGATCGTTCCGTACAAGATCGTGGACGGCGGCAACGGCGACGCCTGGGTCGAAGCCCGCGGCGAAAAGTACTCGCCCTCCCAGATTTCCGCCTTCATCCTGCAGAAGATGAAGGAAACCGCCGAGTCGTACCTCGGCGAGGACGTGACGCAGGCGGTCATCACCGTTCCGGCGTATTTCAACGACGCCCAGCGTCAGGCCACCAAGGACGCCGGCAAGATCGCCGGTCTCGAAGTGCTGCGCATCATCAACGAGCCGACGGCTGCGGCGCTGGCCTATGGCCTCGACAAGCAGGAAACCCGCACCATCGCGGTCTATGACCTTGGCGGCGGTACCTTCGACGTGACCATCCTCGAGATCGACGACGGGCTGTTCGAAGTGAAATCGACCAACGGGGACACCTTCCTCGGCGGCGAAGACTTCGACATGCGGATCGTCAACTACCTCGCGGACGAGTTCAAGAAGGCCAACGGCGTTGACCTGACCCAGGACAAGATGGCGCTGCAGCGTCTGAAGGAAGCCGCCGAAAAGGCGAAGATCGAGCTGTCCTCCTCGTCCCAGACGGAGATCAACCAGCCGTTCATTTCCATGGGGTCCGGCGGCCAGCCGCTGCACCTCGTGATGAAGCTGACTCGCGCCAAGCTGGAAAGCCTCGTCGGTGACCTGATCAAGAACTCGATCAAGCCGTGTCAGGCGGCGCTCAAGGACGCGGGTCTGTCGACCTCCGACATCGACGAAGTCGTGCTCGTCGGCGGTATGACCCGCATGCCGAAGGTCATCGAAGAGGTGACGAAGTTCTTCGGCAAGGAGCCGCACAAGGGTGTGAACCCGGACGAAGTCGTCGCCATGGGCGCCGCCATCCAGGCCGGTGTTCTGCAGGGCGATGTCAAGGACGTGGTCCTGCTTGACGTGACGCCGCTGTCGCTCGGTATCGAAACGCTGGGTGGCGTGTTCACCCGCCTGATCGACCGGAACACCACGATCCCGACCAAGAAGTCCCAGGTCTTCTCGACCGCGGAGGACAACCAGTCGGCCGTGACCATTCGGGTCTTCCAGGGTGAGCGCGAGATGGCGGCCGACAACAAGATGCTCGGCCAGTTCAACCTCGAGGACATCCCGCCGGCCCCGCGCGGCATGCCGCAGATCGAAGTGACCTTCGACATCGACGCCAACGGCATCGTGTCCGTGGGCGCGAAGGACAAGGCAACCGGCAAGGCGCAGCAGATCACGATCCAGGCGTCCGGCGGTCTGTCGGATGACGACATCGAACGGATGGTGCGCGAGGCGGAAGAGAACGCCGACGCGGACAAGGCCCGGAAGGAACTTGTCGAAGCCCGCAACCAGGCCGAAAGCCTCATCCACTCGACCGAGAAGTCGATCGAGGAGCATGGCGACAAGGTCGACCCGTCGACCGTGGAGGCCATCGAACTGGCCGTTGCCGCGCTCAAGGACGAGCTGGAGAAGTCCGATACGACGGCTGACAAGCTGAAGTCCGGCATTCAGAACGTGACCGAGGTGGCGATGCGTCTGGGCGAGGCGATCTACAAGGCGCAGGCGGAGTCCGGCGACTCCGACGAGCCGATGGCTGCCGACGCGGCTGGCGGCCCGGGCGAGGACGACATCGTCGACGCCGACTTCGAGGACCTTGACGACAACAAGCGCGCCTGAGGCGCAGCTGTCGGAACCCGAGTTGGGGCCGGTCCGGACGCCGGACCGGCCCCTGACTGTTCCGGGCTTAAGGAGGGCAGATCATGTCCAAACGTGACTACTACGATGTGCTCGGAGTCTCCAAGGGCGCGTCGGCAGACGAAATCAAGAAGGCCTATCGACAGAAGGCGAAGGAACTGCACCCGGACCGCAACAAGGACAACCCGGAGGCGGAAGGCAAGTTCAAGGAGGCAAACGAGGCTTACGAGGTCCTCAAGGACGCCGACAAGAAAGCGGCTTATGACCGTTTCGGCCATGCGGCCTTCGAAGGCGGCATGGGCGGCGGTGGCCCGCGTCCCGGCGGCATGGGCGGCAACGGCGATTTCGCCAGCGCCTTCTCCGACGTGTTCGACGATCTCTTCGGCGACTTCATGGGTGGCCGGCAGGGCGGGCGCCAGCGGGCCGCGCGTGGCGCCGACCTGCGGTATAACCTGCGGGTGACGCTCGAAGAAGCTTACAACGGCCTGCAGAAGACCATCAATGTGCCGACGTCGGTGCAATGCGGCTCCTGCAAGGGCTCCGGTTCCGAAGGTGGCGCCGAACCGACCACCTGTCCCACCTGTTCCGGCATGGGCAAGGTGCGGGCGACGCAGGGATTCTTCACCGTCGAGCGCACCTGTCCGACCTGTTCGGGCCTTGGCCAGATGATCAAGAATCCGTGCAAGACCTGCGGTGGCAATGGCCGCGTGCACAAGGATCGCGCGCTGTCGGTGAACATTCCGGCGGGCGTCGAGACCGGCACGCGCATTCGGCTGGCCGGTGAAGGCGAGGCGGGGATGCGGGGCGGCCCTCCGGGCGATCTCTACATCTTCATCGAGGTGGAGAAGCACAGGATCTTCGAACGGGAAGGCGTGGAATTGCATTGCCGGGTGCCCGTGTCGATGATCGCGGCGGCGCTTGGTGGAGACATCGAGGTGCCGACCATCGACGGCGGTCGCAGCCGGGTCAAGATCCCTGCCGGGTCGCAATCGGGCCGTCAGATGCGTCTTCGTGGCAAGGGGATGCCGGCCCTGCGCGGCGGCAACCATGGTGACATGTTCATCGAACTGGCTGTCGAGACGCCGGTGAACCTGACCAGCCGCCAGAAGGAACTGCTGCGCGAGTTCGAGGACCTGAGCGAGGACAACAACCCGGAAGCCTCCAGCTTCTTTTCCTCGGTCAAGAACTTCTGGGATTCGATGAAAGGCTGAGGCCCGCGCATCGGTATCCGAAAAGGCGGCGCTTCGGTGCCGCCTTTTTCGTCCGCGGCCTACTCCAGCCAGACCTCGACACGCCGGTTGGCCTGCCGCCCCCAGGTGCTGTCGTCGCAGGCCATGGGCATTGCCTCGCCAAACGCGTCGCTGGCCATGACAACGCGACTGAGGTCCGCGGTTTCCGCCGCCTCCACAACGGCAAGACGTACGGCCTCGGCCCGCTTCTGCGCGATGCGCAGGTTGCCTTCGGCCGGGCCTTGCCCGTCCGAGAAGCCGACGAAAAGCATGTGCCGTCCGTCATAGGTGCCAGCCTCCAGCGCGCGCGCGAGATGTTGCACGTTGGAGCGGGACTGTGCGTCGAGACGCGATGCCCCGGGTTCGAACCGGAAGGACAAGGTGAGCCTGCGTTTGCCCGACAGGGTCTTCGCCATCCGTTGCAGTTCCGAAAGGCCGCTCGTGCCATCTGCCACGGCTATGGCGTTGCGGAAGCGATCGCCCTGCAGGTCGATCGGCACCTCCTCAGGCGCCTGGTCGACAAATCCGGCGCGGCGAATGACGATCTGCGCCGAGGTCGATCCGGTGTAGGCCAGGAACTCCCGCGCCAGCGCGGGCAGGCGGCGCGCGGGCAGGTAGAGGAACATCGGCGCGGTCAGCGGGAAATCTTCCGTCTTGATCGTGCGCCGCGCGGCGTTGAGCCGGAAGCCGCAGGGTCCCGTGAGGTCGAGCGGCTTGGTGTTGCCGATCTCGGAGTAACTGGCCAGACCGATGCCGAAGGGGTCGCGGGCGATGGCCTCGGCGAGGGCGGTATTGCTGTCGTGGCGGATGATGCCATCCGTCAGGGTCACCCGCGCGGGTTTGACCAGCCGGTCCTCGACTCCCTGCGCCAGTCCCGACCCGGGATTGCGCAGGTGTATACTTATCGGCGCATCGGGGCCTCCCAGCGTGGCCCAGTTCGTCAGTGTCCCGGCAAGGATGCGTGACAGGTCAGTGGGCGAGATCGCATCCACCGGATTGCCCGGCGCGACAATGGGCACCATCGCGTCGAGCGCGAGGACGCGGCTGCGGTTGTGCTTCTGCAGATCGCCCAGACCAGCCTCGTGCGCCCGGGTGATCTCGGCCCGGCGGATCTCGCGGAGTGCCATGACGATGTCGGCGTTGTCGCTCAGCAGATCGGCGAAGCCGGTGTCGGTGTTGGTGAGGTGGAAGAAGAACCGCCCCACGGTCTTGCCTGTGCCGCCTTCCTTGAGGTGATAGGTGAAGGTGTCCGGTCCGGTGGTTTCGCGGCTGGTGGTGAGACCGCCGCGCAGCGCAAAGGCTTCGATCAGTGCGGGCATCAGGACAGCGCCCATGGTCTCGGAGCCGGAGACCGTCAATTCCGCGACGAAATCGGTCAATGAGGGACAACCGACGCCCTCGCAGAGCACGCCGGAACTGTCCACGGTCAACTCGCCGTATTGCGTCTGAAGCCGGTAAAATTCGCCATCGAAGCCGAGAAGTGTGCCGGTCAGTTCGACGCCGCCATCGCGCGAGCGGAGCGTGATATCCTGCGCGGACGCATGGGAAACAAGGCCGATGAAAAGGAAAAGTGCGGCGAGGGCCGCCGCACAGAACTGTCGCATGGATGACCCGTTTGCCGTGGCTTAGCGTGCGGCGACTTTCATGTCTTCGACGATGTTTTTCAACACCAGAAAATCACCAACGCTGTCACAGGCCGGGATTTCCAGCGTCAAGTCACCCACACGCAACGGGCTGCCTTCCCGGATGTCCAGGGTCTGCGCCTCGACCTGGCGGTCGCAGTTGGCTTCGGTGACTTCCGCCTCGATGGACATCAGCACTTCGCCGGATTTCTTCGCCGTGCCGACGGGGAAGGAATAGACCTCGACCATCAGAGACTCCGGGGCATCGCGCTGGCCAAGGCGTACGAGGAATCCACCCTCACCGGCTGCAGCGGCACCGATGTCGCCCGCAGCTTCGGCCCAGACGTGGCCAGGCGTGAAATACGCTGCGTCGAACTCGCGGGCATGCAATTGCAGGCCGGTTTCGCCTTTCCACTGCACCGCGACGCGGTCGTAGAAGGGCAGGGACGACACCTCGGCGTTGGCCGTCGCACCTTCGCCGTTCACGAAGGCGGCGATGAAGAGAGCATTCTCCGACAGCGCGGGAACGGTCACGTCCAGAGTGCCTTCGGGCGACATCACCTCGGTGAACATCATGCCCTGATGGTGGATCGTCACGCGTTCGTCGGCATGGCAGGAGGCCGTCAGCGACAGTTTGACCATGGCCCCTGCGGCAGGCTCCGCCTGCATGCCCATGTCGCAGGCGAGAGCCGGTTCCGCACGCGCGGCCGGGGCGGGCGCGACCGGCAGCATCTGCTCCGGTGCGGTATTCTCCGCGGCTGCCATCTCGATTTCCTCGTCGATGGCCTCCGCTTCCTCGGTTCCGACGTCCGCGGACTCGATGGACGGGATTCCACGGTTGACGGTGATCGGCTCGCTGCGCGCGGTCGGTTGTGCCGGAGGCTGGTAGGCAATGCCCGCGCCTTCCATGGGTGGCAGGGGCGAGCCGAGGCCGGATGTGGTCAGGGTGATGTCCGTAACCTCGATCGGGCCGGACGTGCCGCCCGACTGGCTGCCGGGAAGCGAGAAGCCGAATTGCATGATGTAGCCGATGCCAAGGGCACAGACGAGCGTCGCGCCACCGAGGATGTAGCTCTTGGAACGTGCCATGACGGCCTCCCATGGTTAACTCATTGGGAATTTCTGCCGTCAAAACAAGGCACGGTTACGGCAGGCGCACGGAGTCATTGCGACATTTGCGGCGCAATGTTGGCAATGACTCCGCGTTCCGGGCCGCTTTGAAGATGACGGCGAAGTTCGTCCCAAATCGAAACACGTTTGTCGCGAGGCCTGTATGAAGGGGGGGCGATAGGCTCCGCTACTTCATTTCATGGTTGGGTCTGCGTAATAATATGCGGCAGCGTGCGAGGCGTGCTTCAACCAGATGCAGGTGCCCACGAACCGGTCGAGATTTCCTCTGCCATCAATGTCCACACCCGCTGCCTGCCGGCCTTGCTGATCGTCCCCGAAGGCACAGTGATCACCTTGGCGCTGACCTTGGAGATGATCTACTCGGACAAGTCCGAGATCTCCGACGCCATGGGCTGAGACTATCAGGGGATGGAATACGATGCGCCCGATCTGATCGCCGAGTATCGCTGCTGCGTCTACATCACCGACCCGGCTTGCCACATCCCGAACTCGCTCGGGATCACCAAGAGGGGGGGCCTGCCGGAGAAGTCTTGGCCGTAGCCGCTCATCGAACGGGTGTTCAGGACCATGCAAGAAAAACGCCTCTCCCGGTTCAGGCAGGACCTTCGGCGACATGGGTTACGCGGTGAGAACGATGCCCGGGCACGGGCGACCCTGGAGCCGTCGGACTTCCTGAAGTGGATGGTGCTGTGGGGCGCCAGCGACCAGGCGCCCACTTGGTTCCTTGTCGAACTCACCTTCGACCACGCCGGACGCGCGTGTTTCGACAGAATGCGATGGCACGCATGGCAATTGCCGTAAACCACGAGGTCCCGGCATTCTGGGCTACTCGCCGACGCGAGTCCGATCATTCGTACCCAGCGCGGTCCAGGACCGGTGGATCTGCCCGCGCGGCATACGGGCAGATCGCTCGTTTCAGCTTACACCCCGGCCCTTGCGCGCACCTCCTCCAGCGCCCAGCGGCGCAGCAGTTGCCCGTCTCGGAATACCGGTCTCAGGGCGTCGGCACCGGCGGGGATGTTCTCCTGCCGGCGGGCCGCCATGGCGCCGCTGTCCGACAGCAGGACGCCCTGCCGCCCGCGCTTCGACGTCTTGCTCCCGCCGGCCGTCACCGGGTCCTTGAAGATGTCGCGCCACTGTCCGTCGATCAGGATGGCCGAGGCCTTCATGGCATAGCCGAAGCTGTCGCGGTCGACCTTCTGCAGCAGTGCGCCGCCCATGCCGAAGGCGATGTTGCCGATGGCCAGCCTGCGCGCCATCATCGCCTCCATGATCTCGACAAGCGACGTGGCGTTGATCCCGTCGCCCTGTATCACCCGCACCTGGGGCGGCAGCAGGCGGTAACCCTGCGCGGTCATCTGGCAGCCGAACCGCGCCATCAGCGCCTCGATCACGTCCGGGACGATCTCGACCGGGTCACCGGAGTCGGGCCGGATCACCAGAGTCCCTTGCCGCGCCATGACCTTGGCCTCCAGGGCATCGCCCCAGTAATTGCGGATGGCGCGGAACAGGTCGTAGCTGTCCGAGACGCAGGCGATGATGCCCGTGGGGTTGGCGTCGAGGAAGCGCTCCATCTGCCGCAGTTCCCCATCGGGACCAAGCGCCGTCATGGTCGAGTGCTCCGTTGCGGGGATCGAAAACCCGGCCATGTCAGCACCATAGAGGTTGCGCGCCAGCACGAGCGCCGGGACGGTATCGGTGCCACGCGAGGCCACGAGGTGCGCCAGCCCACCAAGCGCGGCGGCCTCCCGGCTCGACGCGCCGCGCGCGCCGAAGTCGTGCAGCTTGAACTCGGCCCCCGCGTCGCTGCCGTCGGTCAGCACGAGGCGCTCCCTGATTGCCTTGACAAGAAAGTGCGAGACCGAGGCGACCGTCGTGGGATACCACACCGCCCGCAACAGCCGGGTTTCGAGGAAACCCACCAGCCAGCCAAAGCCCGGCGCGGTGTTGCGGATGCGCAGTTGCGGGATGCGCACGGGGACGCGCGTCCCCTCCGGCAAGGCGTCGATCTCGATGGGCAGGCAGCCGCCGAAATCGTCGATGATCCGCTGCCAGCCGTGCAGGTACACGTCAAACCCGTGCGCCTTCAGCACCGGCGCCGCCTGGTCCAACGCGGCTTGCGTCACCACCGGGCCCGCGAGGCGCGCCAGTTCGACCTGCAAGCCGAAGAACACGAGCCGGTCGATCTCTCCAAAGGGGCTGCGCGCCTCGATGTAGGACGACACGGCCTCCGTCCCGTCCGGATACTGGGCGTAGTGCGACAGCTTGTAACTGTCGGTATCGAAAAGGATGTTGTCGGGATCGAGCGCATCGTCAAAGAGCGCCGCAAACGGCTTTGTCTTGGTCATTGTCCGGTTCCTCCTCGGATGGACGTGTTCGAGGGACGGACCTCCCGGCCCCCGTGATTGCCCGCTTGTGCCCAGACAGGGCCCGGCGCGGACGACCGGATCTTACAGAGCCTGCAACTGCGCCATCAGGATCGAGCCGTAGGATACGGCCACCTCCGGGATGAAGTGCTGCAGGATGTCGAAGTGATCCTCGAAGATCCCGTCCGGCGTGACCTGGTCGAGCGGCATCCAGAGCGCCTTGTCGGCATCATCCGCGCCCTTGACCTTCTCCATCGGGTTGCGGTCCTCGAGCTGGAAGAGGAAGGCCTCGGTCCTGACCCAGCCGCGTTCGGACCGTTCCGGATGGTCAAAGACCTGCCGTGCCCGGATGCGGTTGGCCAACAGGCCCGGGGGCACGTCCAGCCGGGTTTCCTCGCGCAGCTCGCGGATGGCGGCCTGTTCGGCGGTCTCATCGCGGTTGAGGTGCCCGCCAGGCAGCGCCAGCGTGCCCTTCCCGGGCTGCACCCCGCGCCGCACCATCAGCACGTGGCCGGACTGCACAACCACCGCATCGGCGGTGTTGATCGGGATCGGGTAGCCAAAGACTTTCTCCGCCGCCTCCGTCCCGGCGCGGTAGCGCTGGATGTAGGTGGCCTCGGCGCGCACGGTCCGTACCGCTTCGGGATTGGCGTCGATCCAGCCCTGGAAGGCCGCGACGGAAGCCGCGCCGAAGGTTTCGACCAGGTCGCCCGTGGCATTGTCCAGCAGCAGGGCACGCCGCAGGTCAGTGGCGTTGATTACCCGACCAGCGTGTTTCAAGGGCTCCACCGGCAGCGCCTCCCATTCCGGGAACCACTTGAGATAGCGCGAGGATTTGTCCTTCTCGAAGCCGGTCAGCAGGACCTTGACGGCCTCCTCCTCCCAGCCACGGGCCCGGATGTACGCCTTCACCGCCATGCGGACATTCGCCGCCCAGGCACGGTCTGAATAGAGCGTGTCGATCAGCGGCAGAATGTCGAGCCGGGCCTCCAGCCCGGTGACCACCTTGCGCACCAGCGCCTTGCGCTCGTCGAAACTCAGCGGGTTGCGGAAACTGCGTGGCCGGTAGGCGCTGCCGACGAGCAGGAGCACGTCATTGGCGGCACGCGCGGCGGTTTCCAGGATGTGCAGGTGGGCCTTCGTGACAGGGTTGACCCGGCCGATCATGACGGCCAGAACCCGCGTGTCGGGGTCTTTCATCAGTGCGTCCTCCGCTCTGCTATGTCGAAGCACTCCGGACCTCCCGGAATGCCGTGGCCGCACCAAAAGCCGAAAAGCTGTATTTGGCAAGCGGAATCGTTGCGAGACCAGCTTCCCGTGCTCAGGACTCCGAACCGGGAAACTGCGCCAACTACTGCCCTGACCATCCTCTCAAATAGTGATTCACATCCGGAGCCGAGAAACGACCTTCGCTGCGGCCACCATCAGCGGCGGCAATGCGCAGGAAACGGTCACCGAGGACTTTGACGCCATCTCGGCTTTCTGGTCGGCAAATGGTCAAATATGTAAACGCGCCCTGGTTGCCGTTTTGGGCGGTCGGTCGTGGCTTGCCCGCAAGTCTTGTCCCGAGCGTCACATTTTGTCGCCCTGACACCGGAATCAAGGTTTCCATCCGTGACGGGCGAAAGCCCGGCGATGCTATGTGAGGGACCTGGTTGATTTCCGTGGGATCAGGCTCGGGGTGATCTTCCTGACGGTCGCAATGTCGCCGTCATCGAACAAGAGCTGCAGGGCCACTTCGGCGACGCGATCGAAGGGGACGCGCACTGTCGTCAGCGGAACCGGCAAGCGGCTGACGATCGGGATGTCGTTGTAGCCGACCAAAGAGATATCATCGGGCACGGAAAGCCCGGCGCGGGCGATGGCGGACATGCTGCCGATCGCCGTGTTGTCGTTGATGGCAAAGATCGCGGTTGGTGGATGCGCCAGAGCCAGAAGGGTTTGCGCCGCCGTTTCGCCGGATTCGATGCTGAAGGTCGACGGCACGACAAGCTCGGGCGCGGCGTCGATCCCGGCTTCGGACAGCGCCTGCCGATACCCGGCGAGCCGCCCCAGCGAACTGGTGGCATAGTCCGGCCCGGCAATGATTCCGATGCGGCGGTGGCCAAGGTCGATCAGGTGCCGCGTCGCCAGATAGCCGCCCAGCTGATCGTCCCCGACCGAAGCCGCGCTGGCCCCGTTGTGGCGCAGCGCATAGACGAAGGGCACGCCGCGGCCGCGCAATTCATCCCCGAAGTGGTCACCCTCGCGGGCGGTCGTCAGGATCAGGCCATCGACGCCCCGACGGATCAGCGCCTCGGCGGCCTTGCGGCTGGCCTCGGGGTTGTCGTCGGTGGTCGCCACGATGGCAAATCGGCCCTGTTGCGCTGCGGCGGCACTGACAGCTTCGTAGAGCATCGCCATGACGGTGTCCGTCAGGCGCGGCACGATCACCCCGATTGTGCCCGTCGATCCGCGCCGCAGGTTGGCCGCCGACAGGTCGCGGATATAGCCCAGCTTGCGGGCGATGTCCCGCACATGCCGTGCCTTTGCTGAGTCGTTGTTCGGAAGCCGCTCGTCCAGCATCCGGGAGACGGTGGATTTCGAAACGCCGGCTTCGCGCGCAACATCGTGAAGTGTTACCCGCGCCTTTGTTTTCATGGATGTTTCGCCGTCAGCCATGGGATCTCCTCCGACGCGGTCTGCGCCGATACCCAAAACTAGCACTTGACAGGCGCGTCTGGCAATGCATTTTTGGGAACGTTCCCGCAATCGTTCCCAAACGGGAGTTGCAGCGCGGGTCAGACAGTTTCTTGAACGCATCTGGAGGAGTTTCCGACATGCAACCCATGGATATGCGCGGCCTGAATCCCGCACCCGTCACCGCCTTCAACAAGGACGGCTCGCTCGACATGGAGGCGAACATCCGCATCGCCAAATGGCTGGCCAGCTTCGATCAGGTCAAATCGCTGGTCATCCTCGGCCACGCGGGTGAGGGCACCTTCCTGACGCCGGACGAGCGGCTGGACCTGATCCGTGCCTACAAGGATGCGGTCGATATTCCGATCATCGCGGGCATCACCGGCGAAGGCACCAAGGTTGCCGCCGAAGAGGCCAAGCGGTCGTTCGATGCCGGTGCGACCGGCGCGCTGGTCTATCCGAACCACGGCTGGCTGCGCTTCGGCTTCCAGAAGGGCGCGCCGCAGGACCGCTACAAGGCGATCTACGAAGAGGGCGGTCTGCAGACCATTCTGTTCCAGTACCCCGATGCGACCAAGGCGTCCTACGATCTGGACACCCAGCTGGACATCGCCGCGCAGCCGGGCTGCGTCGCCACCAAGAACGGCGTGCGCAACATGAAGCGCTGGTACGTCGAGATCCCCGAGCTGAAGAAAGCCCAGCCCGACCTGCAGATCCTGTCCTGCCATGACGAATGGCTGCTGCCGACCATGTTCGACGTCGACGGCCTGCTGGTCGGCTACGGCAACATCGCGCCGGAACTGCTGATCGACCTGATCGCCGCAGGCAAGGCGCAGGATTATACTGCTGCTCGCAAGGTGTTCGAACAGCTGCTGCCCGTCACCCGCGCCGTCTATCACCGCGGTTCGCACATGGAAGGCACCGTGGCGCTCAAGATCGGCCTGCGCCACCGTGGCCTTCTGGATCACGCGACCATCCGCGAGCCGCTCAAGGATCTGGGCGAGGCCGCCGAGCGCGAGATCGAAGCCGCCTTCGACGCCGCCGGCATCGGCCGCGTCGATCTGGCGATGGCTGCCGAATAAGAGCAAACCGTTTGCCCCCGGTCCCGTGCCGGGGGCAGATTGGCCACAAGGGAGGAAACCATGTTCAATTTCAAATTCAACGGTCTGCGCCTCGCCGCGACCGCGACCATTGCGGCGGCAATCGCGGCGACGTCCGTCGCCGCGCAGGACGTGCGCATCGGCGCCATGCGCGAAGGCTCGTCCTGGTACGTGTTCGCCGCGACGCTGGAACAGATCATCGAGCCGATCCTGGGCGACAACTCGGTCGAGGTCATCGCGCGGGGCGGCGGCGTCGCCAACCCGATGGTCGTGCAGGGCGGCAAGGCGGAAATCGCGCTGTCCAACGTCGCATCGGCGGTCTGGGCCGCGAACGGCGACGACGTCTACCAGGGCATGAGCGCCCCGGACATCCGCGCGCTCGTCGGCGGCCTGAACAACGTCTATGTCGGCGTGATGGCCAGCAAGAGCTTTGTCGATCAGATGGGCACCACGGACCTCGCGGCGATCATGGCCTCGGGCAAGCCGGTGCGCGTGCTGATGAAGCCGGTCGGGTCGTCCGCCGTTCCGGTGGCCGAGATGATCTTTGAAGGTCTCGGCACCTCGGTGGACCAGATCAAGGCCAATGGCGGCGATATCATCCAGGTCGATACCGGCCAGATCGCCGACCAGATGCGCAACGGCAATGCCGACATCTACATCGACACGATGATCAAGGGGCACCCGACGATCACCGAGGTCGCGCTGACCACCGATGTCGTCTTTCTCGACATCCCCGACGCGGCCATGGCGCTTCTGGAAAAGAACGGCCTGACACCGGGCAGCTACGGCCCCGAGTGGTACAAGGGCCAGACCGAGGCGACGTCCGGCGCCAACCTGGGCACCGTCCTGATCGCCAACGCCAGCCTGGACGAGGAAACGGCCTACCAGATCACCAAGGCGATCATCGAGAACGCCGACGCGCTGAAGGCGTCGCATGGCGCATGGTCCCGCTTCGATCCGGCCAAGGCGATGCTGCCCGAGAATGTCGGGATCGAACTGCATCCCGGTGCCGCGCGCTACTACCGCGAAGCCGGCCTGATGTGATCCACAGGCGCGGCCGCATCACGGCCGCGCCCCCCCTGACGCGATGTGCCAAACAGAGGAGATCATGCGCGCCATGCTGTCCCGCAACCCTGCCCACGCCATCGCCTTTGCGATCGGCATCGCCTTTGTCGCCTTTCAGGTCTGGCTGCTGTTCGAGGCCCAGCAACCGCTTCTGGAACGCCCTGTCCACCTGACCGCCGCGCTGGTCCTGTTGTTTCTCTACAAGCCGCTGAACGCCCCGGCGCTGCCGCGCTGGCTGTGCGTAGCCATTGACGCCGCGCTGATCCTGGGCGCCCTGGCGGTTCTGGGCTACTACCTGACCGGGTTCGAGCGGCTGACCACCCGGATGGAGAACGTCTCGCCGATCTTCACCACCGACATCGTCTTTGGCGGTCTGCTGGTCTTCCTGCTGCTCGAAGGGTCGCGCCGCGCGGTTGGCATGATCCTGGTCTGGGTACTGCTGGCCTTCATCGCCTATGCGTTCTGGGGCAATATCCTGCCCGGCTGGCTGCAATTCCGTGGCTTCGGCGTTGAGGCCGCGACAGAGATCACCACCATGACCACGGCGGGTGTGCTGGGCATCACCACCTCGACCTCGGTCAGCTTCATCTTCTATTTCATCCTGTTCGGCGCGTTCTACTCGGCGGTGGGAGGTGGCCAGCTGTTCATCGACCTCGCCATCCGCGCCGCCGGTCGTGCCACGGGTGGCACCGCCAAGGCCGCGATCATCGGTTCGTCGCTGATGGGGTCCATCTCGGGCTCCGCCGTGGCCAATGTCGTGTCCACCGGCGTCTTTACCATCCCGCTGATGAAGAAGACCGGGGTGCCGGATCATCGCGCCGCCGGGATCGAGGCCATCGCCTCGACCGGGGGGCAGCTGATGCCGCCGATCATGGGGGTCGCCGCCTTCATCATGGCCGAGCTTCTGGGCATGCCTTATGCGCAGATCGCCTTGGCGGGCCTGATTCCGGCAGTTGCCTTCTACCTTGCGCTGCTGCTGGTGGTCGACCTGACCGCGCGGCGCGACGGCGTCCGCGCCATGACCGCCGCCGAGATCGCCGAGATCCCCGCACTGTTGCCGCGCCTGCACCTGATCCTGCCGCCGCTGGTGCTGATCGGACTGCTGGTCAGCGGCTACTCGGCCTCGTATTCCGCCGTGATCGCCTCGCTGGCCTGCCTCGTGACGCCATTCCTGCGCCGCACCACCTGGATCGGCATGACAGAGGTCAAGGAGGCCCTGCGCGACGCGCCGCGCCAGGCCGCCGAGGTCGCCGTGCCCATCGCCGCCATCGGCATCGTGATCGCCGTGGCCGTCCAGTCCAACCTGGCGCTGAAATTCGCCGGATCGCTGCTGTCGCTCTCCGAAGGCTCGATCTACCTGTCGCTGATGCTGGCCATGGTCGGCTGCATCGTCATGGGCATGGGCCTGCCGACGGTCGCCGCCTACATCATCGGCGCGGTGCTGTTCGTCCCGGCCATCCAGAAGCTGGGCATCGAGCCTCTGGCCGCGCATTTCTTCATCTTCTACTACTGCGTGCTGTCGATGGTGACGCCGCCGGTGGCGCTGGCCTCTTTCGCGGCCGCCGCCGTGGGGCAGGCCTCGACCGTCAAGACCTCGCTCTCGGCCTTCGGTCTGTCGCTGGTCGCCTTCTTCGTGCCCTTTGCTTTTGTCTTCGATCCCGGGGTTCTGGCCCAGGGGTCGCTGGCCCGGATCGGCTTCAGCGCCCTGTCGCTGCTGGTCTCGACCGCGCTTTGGGCCGTGGCCTTTGGCGGCTGGTCGGGCAGGCCACTGGGCTGGGCCACGCGCCTGCCGATCGGGCTGGCCGGGTTGGTGGCCGTGATCGCGCCGTCAGGCTCGCTGCCCTGGCTGATCGCGCTGTGTGCGGGATGGTTCTTGACCATCGGTGTCGCCGTGCTGTCGCGGCGGACCAAGTCAGCCGCGCTGCCGAACCCTGCGGAGTAATCCATGACCATCCTGCACCGGCCCGAAAGCGGCATTGTCAAGAGGTCTGGCAGAGTGACGATCCGGCAGGTCACGGAGCATCCGTTCATGTTCGTGGATGCCTTGGGATCAGGCGACGTCGTTCCTGCTGCGGATCTCGCACCGGACCGGCAAACCGCGGATCTGTATCGAGTCCGTGCCGGGCGCGGCTCTGATTCAGCTGATCGATGAGACCGATCCTGCGGGTTGGTCGGTGATCCCGGCGCACGACGGGCGCAGGGTCTACCATGTCCCCGCGCAGACAGGCAAATGCGTCAGCCCCCGCGACAGCACCGTCGAAACCCCCGTGCATTTCGGCGCGGACGTCGATCCATGTCGTGTCCCCCATGATCCTCGGCATCCAGAGTGACCGAGCGACCCTTCGATCTCGCAAAGCGTCGGTGTCGACGTCGATGTTCCTCTGTGCCAGAGCCGTTCGGCGGCGGTAGAAAGTCCGGAAAAGTTTACCGTCCAAGATGCGTTGGCACGGTTTCGACACACGCCGCGCCTTTCGCGGCCGGACAAAGATCGGGTTTCCAGTTTCGGGACTGCACGGCTATTCGCAGCGAGATCGTTGGTGCGCTGCCGAACACTGCCCGCCATGAATGAGGGAACGCCAGCACCTATCCGGCCGTCCGGACCAGACTGCTCACGCGGCACCAACCATGGATCTGCGGCCAGGATTTCGCACGGATGCATCACGAAAAACGTCTGCGTCGCCCACTTGAGGCCGAAATTTCAGCATATTTACAGAAACTTGCAAGAAAACAGAAAAACCTCTTGTGAAACCGTCGTCCGTTTTCACAAGTCCGACATATTTGGTTCGGGTCAGCGGAACCACGGACTGACGGAACCAACGCGGGAGCACGAAACGCAGGACAGGACGACTGAATCCATACTGTCTGATCCGGCCCAGAGGCACCGTTTCGCGGTCGCCTGATCGTGCCCCTGCCATCACCGCGGATCGTGGCCCTTCCCGCGGCCGAGGGTAAAGACCTGCATCCTATCAGCGCCGTCTGCCAGCGAAAGGCCGGCAAGACTACCGCAATAGTGAAAACAGTCATGGCCGGCGAGTTGCCTGCCTCCCGGACGTCGAAGGCGACTGGCTTGGCCTCAGTCGTCAAGCCAGTCGATGAGGCCCGGGCGATCCGCGACGCGCAAGAGCGTCCCGAATTTTCCTATCCGCCAAGGGTCCGCGCTGCGGACCCTTTATCGTTCCTGGTTTGTCGAGAGGCCCGGTTCTCGGACATTCTTCTCCAAGTTTGTCACGCTCGGCGTATCAGGCCAGGCGTCCGTGACAGTGCTTGAATTTGTTGCCCGAGCCGCAGGGGCAGAGGTCGTTGCGCGAGGGGTTGCCCCATGTCGACGGATCGGTCTCGTCGAATCCGGGGGCCGCTTCGCGTGCGCCTTCGTCCTCGCCGGTCGGCAGGACCGGGTCATGCCGGGCGCGGGCGTCCTGCGCGGCCTTCTGCATGGCGGCCTGCTGTGCGGCGAGCTGCTGCATCATGGCCTGCTGCTCTTCCTGCGTCATTGGCCGGACCTGCGACAGCTGTCTGGTGACCTGCTCGCGCAGGCCTTCGAGCAAGCCTTCGAAGAGTTGGAATGCCTCGGTCTTGTACTCGTTCAGCGGATCGCGCTGGGCATAGCCCCGGAAACCCACGACAGAGCGCAGGTGTTCGAGGGTCAGAAGATGCTCGCGCCACTTCGTGTCTATGGTCTGCAGCAGCACCTGCTTCTCGATCTGACGCATGGTGTCCGGTCCGAACGCTTCGGCCTTCTCCGCCATCATCTGGTCCGATGCCTCTTCGAGCCGCTCGCGGATCACGTCCTGATCGACTCCGTCCTCATCGGCCCACTGGATCACCGGAACGTCGATGCCCAGCTTCTCGATGCAGGCCGCGTAGAGGCCCTGGGCATCCCACTGGTCTGCGTAGGCCTTGCGCGGGGCGTAGGTGTCGACCAGCTCGTCGATGACCTCGTGGCGCATGTCCTCCACGACCTCGGACAGGTCCTGCGCTTCCATGATCTCGCGGCGCTGGGAGAAGATCACCTTGCGCTGGTCGTTCATCACGTCGTCGAACTTCAGCAGCTGCTTTCGGATGTCGAAGTTGCGGCCCTCGACCTTCGCCTGCGCGCGTTCCAGCGACTTGTTCACCCAGGGGTGAACGATGGCCTCGCCCTCTTTCATGCCGAGGCCCTTGAGCACCTTGTCGAGCCGCTCCGAGCCGAAGATGCGCATCAGGTCGTCTTCGAGCGACAGGTAGAAGGACGAGCGGCCCGGGTCACCCTGACGCCCCGAACGGCCGCGCAACTGGTTGTCGATGCGGCGGCTTTCGTGGCGCTCGGTGGCCAGGACAAAAAGCCCGCCGGCGTCCTTGACCGCCTGTTCGTCGGCCTCGTGCTGCGCCTCGATTTCGGCCCGGATTTCGTCCGGGTGACGCTCGGGGTTTGCCGCGATGGCTTCCATGATCTTGAACTCGACGTTGCCGCCGAGTTTGATGTCCGTACCCCGGCCCGCCATGTTCGTGGCGATGGTCACAGCGCCAAGCTTGCCCGCGTCGGCGACGATCTGCGCCTCTTGCTCGTGCTGGCGTGCGTTGAGCACGTTGTGCGGCAGGTTTGCGGCCTTGAGCATCTGGCTCAGCATCTCCGACTTCTCGATGGAGGTCGTGCCGACCAGAACCGGCTGGCCCTTCTCGTGGGCCTCGGCGATCTTTGCGACGATGGCCTCGTACTTCTCGCGGGCGGTGCGATAGACGGCATCGTCGTCGTCGATCCGGGCGATGGGGCGGTTGGTCGGAACTTCGACCACGCCGAGGCCATAGATTTCCATGAATTCCTCGGCCTCGGTCGCGGCGGTGCCGGTCATGCCGCCAAGGCGGTCATAGAGGCGGAAGTAGTTCTGGAACGTCACCGAGGCGAGCGTCACGTTCTCCGGCTGGATCTGACAGCCTTCCTTGGCCTCGATGGCCTGATGCAGGCCCTCGGACAGGCGGCGTCCAGCCATCATGCGGCCGGTGAATTCGTCGATCAGGACAACCTCGCCGTCGCGGACGATGTAGTCCTTGTCCTTGGTAAAGAGCTTGTGCGCACGCAGGCCCTGGTTGACGTGGTGCACCACGGTGGTGCTTTCCGGGTCATAGAGCGTCTGGCCTTCGGGCAGGATGCCCCGGGCGTGCAGCTGTTCCTCGAGAAACTCGTTGCCCTCGTCGGTGAAGGTGACGTTCCGGGTCTTCTCGTCGATGGTGAAGTGATCCTCGTTCAGCTCCGGGATCAGCTTGTCGATGCCGAGATAGAGGTCCGAGCGGTCGTCGGCGGGGCCGGAGATGATCAGCGGCGTCCGCGCTTCGTCGATCAGGATCGAGTCCACCTCGTCGACCACGGCGAAGTAATGGTCGCGCTGGTTTATCTGGCTCAGCTCGGACTTCATGTTGTCGCGCAGGTAGTCGAAGCCCAGTTCGTTGTTCGTGGCATAGGTCACGTCACAGGCGTAGGCGGCCTTCTTCTCGGCCTCCGGCTGGCGCGGGTAGACGACGCCGGTGGTCATGCCGAGGGCGCGATAAACCTTGCTCATCCAGTCCGCGTCGCGCTTGGCGAGGTAGTCGTTGACCGTGACGATGTGCACACCGCGCCCGGTCAGGGCATTGAGGTAAGCGGGGAAGGTGGCAACGAGGGTCTTGCCCTCGCCCGTCTTCATCTCGGAGATGTTGCCCTGGTGCAGGAAGATTCCGCCCATCAGCTGCACGTCGAAGGCGCGCAGGCCAAGAGCGCGCTTGGCGGCTTCCCGGCAGTTTGCGAAGGCTTCGGGAAGGATGTGATCGAGGCTCTCGCCGTCCGCCACCCGTTTCTTTAATTCCTCGGTCTTGGCGATCAGGCCCGCATCGTCGAGCTTTTCGAACTCGGGTTCCAGCGCGTTGATCTTTTCGACCAGCGGGCGCGTGGCCTTGATCTTGCGATCGTTCGGACTGCCGAACACCTTGCGCGCGATTTTTCCCAGCATGCTGTCGTACCTGTTCCCAGCTTCGTGTGCGGCATCTGCTTGCCCGCCTCGCACTCAGCCCATATGAAACAGGGGAACGACTGGCCACGCAGAGCCCTTTGCGCATGTAAGGGGCGGGCCGGAGAGTGTCAACGCCGCCCGTGTAGCGGCCATGCCCGGAAGGACAAAAACACATGTCGAAAACCCTCACGATGCTTGGCGCAGCCGCCTTCGCGATCACCGCTGCGCTGCCCGTATGGGCCGAAGACGTAACCGCCGAGACCGTCGTCGCCACCGTCGGCGGCACCGAGATCACCATCGGCCACATGATGACCGTCCGTGCCGGTCTGCCCGAGCAATACCAGCAATTGCCGCCGGATGTGCTCTGGAAAGGCATCCTCGACCAACTGGTGCAACAGGAAGCCATGGCGCAGGACGGCATCGCGGTGGAAACCCCGCGCGTGAAGTTCGCCATGGAAAACGAGCGCCGGTCGCTGCTGGCCTCCGTCGCCATCAGCCGCATCGCCGAGGAAGCCGTGACCGAGGAGGCCATCAAGGCGGCTTACCAGGCGCAGTACATCGACGGCGAGATGGGGCAGGAATACAACGCCTCCCACATCCTCGTGGAAACCGAGGACGAGGCCAAGGCGATCCTTGCGGAGGTCAAGGGCGGCGCCGATTTCGCCGAGACCGCCAAGGCCAAGTCCACCGGCCCCTCCGGTCCGAATGGCGGCGAACTGGGTTGGTTCGCGGCGGGCATGATGGTCGAACCGTTCCAGAAGGCCGTCGAGAGCCTCAACCCCGGCGACATCACCGGTCCGGTACAGACCCAGTTCGGCTGGCACGTCATCAAGCTGAACGACATCCGCACGCAGAAATCGCCGGAACTCGAGGCCGTACGCGCCGAGATCGTCAACGCGCTGCAGCAGGAAGCCGTCTCCAAGTACATTGACAGCCGCGTGTCGGAGTCCGATGTCTCGATCAAGGACTCGTCCTCGATCGACCCGTCGATCCTCACCAACCTTGAGCTTCTGGAGAAGTAAGTGGCCAAGATCACGTCCGTTTCGCCCCTCGCCCCCGAGTCGTTCCCGACGCTTCCCGTCATCCCCGGCGTGCGCTTTGCCGCCGTGGAGGCCGGGGTGCGATACCAGGGACGAAAGGACGTCATGCTGGCGTTGCTCGATCCGGGCAGCGTGATGGTGGGCGTGTTCACCCGCTCCGCCACGCGCTCCGCCAACGTGCTCGACTGCCAGGCCAAGATCGGCCTCGACAGTGACGCGGGCGCGGCCATCGTGGTCAATTCCGGCAACTCCAACGCCTTCACCGGCAAGGCTGGTGAGGGCTCCGTCGCGGCGATCTGCGAGGCGGTGGCGAAGATCACCGGGCTTCCGGCGGAGCGGGTGTTTACCAGCTCCACCGGCGTGATCGGCGAGCGTCTGCCGCACGACCGCATCATCGCCAAGCTCGAAGACCTGAATGCCCAGCTCGACGACAAGGCGCTCGACATGGCCGCGAAGGCGATCATGACGACGGACACCTTTGCCAAGGGCGCGACAGCTTCGGTCGACATCGAAGGCCAGCGCGTTCATATCGCGGGCATTGCCAAGGGTTCGGGCATGATCGCGCCGGACATGGCGACGATGCTTGTCTACATCTTTACCGATGCAAAGATCGGCCGGGCGGATCTGCAAGCCATGGTCAGCCGGATCAACGACAAGACGTTCAACTGCATCACCGTGGACAGCGACACCTCCACCTCCGACACGCTCCTGATGGGCGCGACGGGGACCTCCGGCGTCGACGTCACGGGGGAGGCGACCTTCGAGGCGGCGCTGCACGAGGTCATGCAAAATCTCTCGCATCAGGTCGTCAAGGACGGCGAGGGCGCGACGAAGTTCGTGACGGTGAATGTTACCGGAGCGGCCTCCGATGCCGATGCGCGCACCCACGCGCTTGCCATCGCCAACTCGCCGTTGGTCAAGACGGCCATTGCGGGCGAGGACCCGAACTGGGGTCGCATCGTCATGGCCATCGGCAAGTCCGGCGCGGCTGCGGACCGTGACCTTCTGTCGATCCGGTTCGGCGACGTGCAGGTGGCTGAGCATGGCTGGGTCGCCGAGACCTACAAGGAGGCCGACGGCGCGGCGCTGATGAAGAAGCCGGAGATCGACATCACCGTCGACATTGGCCTTGGCGACGGCAAGGCGACGATCTGGACCTGTGACCTGACCCACGGATACATCTCGATCAACGCGGATTATCGCTCGTGATCCTGACGGGCCGCTCCCGGGAGCGGCCCACGTTGCAGAAGGCGTTCCCATGAAAACCGTTCTCGTCTCCGCCGTCGCGCTGATCGACTCCGATGGCCGTGTCTTGCTGGCGCAGCGTCCGGAGGGCAAGTCCCTGGCGGGCCTCTGGGAGTTTCCGGGCGGCAAGGTCGAGCCGGGGGAGACGCCGGAACATGCGCTGATCCGGGAGTTGCAGGAGGAACTGGGCATCGACACCTGGGCGAGTTGCCTCGCCCCGCTGACTTTCGCCTCGCATTCCTACGAGGACTTCCACCTGCTCATGCCGCTGTTCGCCTGTCGCAAGTGGACCGGCATCCCGCAGGCGCGGGAGGGGCAGGTGCTCAAATGGGTCGCTCCGAAACACCTGCGGGATTACCCCATGCCGCCCGCCGACATTCCGCTGATACCGATTCTCCGCGACTGGTTGTGAGTCGGCGCCAACCGACGGTTGCGCGGGTAATTATGTTGCCAAGGAAGGCATTCGCACAAAATTTCCGCCAATTTCGTGAGCTTTTGTGACGTTTTCTTAACTGGCGTTTATAGATTCATTAACGGATTTCGAGTAATCTGCCCGTACTCGTTGACATGGGGGAGAAAATGTCATGCTGCGCACTGTGATCCTTGGGAGTTGCGTGTCAGTTCAGGGACTTCTGGAGAAAACGCTGCCCGATGGCCGGATCACGGTTCGCGTCGGGGACCGCATTTTCACGGGTCTGCCTGTCGGCAAACCCGCCTGAGCCGGGGCCTTCGGGCCTGCCACGGCACTACAAGAGCAGACAGGGGCGTCCTCCAAAGGGCGCCTTTTTTGTTTTGAGGACGAAGAAACACAGAGCCTCTGGTCGTGACATGAAAAAAGCCCCGCCGATTGGTCTCGGCGAGGCTTTTCGTTGTTTCCGTGGCGCGGATCAGCTGAGCGTCCGCTCGATCTCTTCCCGCTCGAAAATCTCGATGACGTCGCCGGGGCGTATGTCGTCGTAGTTCTCGAAGGCCATGCCGCATTCCTGGCCGGAGATGACTTCCGCCACCTCGTCCTTGAAGCGCTTGAGCGTCTTCAGCGTGCCCTCGTGGATCACCACGTTGTCGCGCAGCAGGCGCACACCGGCGGAGCGGCGTGCCACACCTTCGGTGACGAGGCAGCCAGCGACCTTGCCCACGTTGGAGACCTTGAAGACCTCCTTGATGTTGGCATAACCGATGAAGTTCTCGCGGATCTCGTTGGAGAGCAGGCCGGAGGCCGCCTTCTTCACATCGTCGACGAGGTCGTAGATCACGCTGTAGTAGCGGATCTCGACGCCCTTCTGGTTCGCCGTGTTGCGGGCCGAGGCGTTGGCACGGACGTTGAAGCCGATGACCGGGCAGCCAGAGGCCTCGGCGAGGCCCACGTCCGTCTCGGTGATCGCGCCGACGCCGGAGTGCAGCACGCGCACGCGCACCTCGTCGTTGCCGACCTTCTCCAGCGCCTGCACGATCGCTTCCGCAGAGCCCTGCACGTCCGCCTTGACCAGAACCGGAAGCTCGCTGACGTTCTCATCGTCCTTGGCCTTCTGCATGAGCTGCTCAAGGGTCGTCGCGGCGCCTGCGGCGGCACGCTTCTCCTTAGCAACATTGGCACGGTACTCGGCGATTTCACGGGCCTGCGCTTCGGTCTCGGTCACGTTCAGCACGTCACCGGCTTCCGGCGTACCGTTCAGGCCGAGCACTTCGACCGGAACAGACGGGCCGGCTTCCTGCACGCGCTCGCCCTTGTCGTTGATGAGCGCACGGACCTTGCCGTACTGCTCGCCCACGACGAAGATGTCACCCTGACGCAGCGTGCCGTTCTGGATCAGAACGGTGGCGACGGGGCCGCGGCCCACGTCCAGCTGCGCTTCGATGACGGCACCCTGCGCGGCGCGGTCCGGGTTGGCCTTGAGTTCGAGAATTTCCGCCTGCAGCGCGATGGCTTCGAGCAGTTCGTCGAGACCCTTGCCGGTCAGCGCCGAAACCTCGACGTCCTGCACCTCGCCGGACATCTGTTCCACCACCACTTCGTGCTGGAGCAGGTCGGTGCGCACCTTGGTCGGGTTCGCGGACGGCTTGTCGATCTTGTTGATCGCGACGATCATCGGGACCTTCGCGGCCTTGGCGTGGTTGATGGCCTCCACGGTCTGCGGCATGACGGCGTCATCGGCCGCCACGACGAGCACGACGATGTCCGTCACCTGAGCCCCGCGCGAGCGCATGGAGGTGAAGGCGGCGTGGCCCGGCGTGTCGAGGAAGGTCAGCAGCGAGCCGCTGTCCGTCTGCACCTGGTAGGCGCCGATGTGCTGGGTGATGCCGCCGGCTTCGCCCGCGGTCACCTTCGCGTCGCGGATGGCGTCGAGCAGCGAGGTCTTGCCGTGGTCGACGTGGCCCATGATGGTCACGACCGGCGGACGCGGCTGGAGGTCTTCCGCCTTGTCCTCGACCTGCTGGATGACGTCTTCCACGTCCGCATCGGAGACGCGGACCACGTTGTGGCCAAATTCCTCGATGATGAGTTCCGCGGTGTCGGCGTCGATCGTCTGGTTCTGGGTCGCCATGATGCCGTTGGTCATCAGAGCCTTGACCACGTCGGCCACGCGCTCCGCCATCCGGTTCGCGAGTTCGGCGACGGTGATCGCCTCCGGCAACTTGACGTCACGGATGACCTTTTCGCGGGCCTGGGCGCCGCCCATGGCTTTCTGACGCGCGCGCTCCTGCTTGCGCTTCATGGCGGCCATGGACTTCTGACGGCCACCTTCGCCACCGAGCGCCTGATTCAGCGTCAGCTTGCCGGCACGGCGACCGCCTTCGTCGCCACCCTTCTTGCCGCGCCCGGAGCGGTCTTCCCGTTCCACCTGCACGGCTGCGCGGCGCGGCGCGTCCTTTTCCTTGGGAGCCCGGGCGGCACGCGGCGAGTCGTCCGGGGCGGGAGCTGCGGCTGCGGCCTTCGCGGCCTCGGCCGCTTCGCGCGCCTTGCGCTCCTCTTCCTCGGCCTTGCGCTTGATCGCTTCCTCGGCCTCGCGCTGTTCGCGCTCCTTCTGTTCCTTCTCGGCACGCAGGCGGTCCCGCTCTTCGGCGCGGGCCTTCTCCTCGGCTTCGCGCTGCGCGGCCTCTTCGACCTCGCGTGCCTTGGCGGCCTGCAGCGCCTTCAGGCGGCGTTCCATCTCCGCATCGGAAATGCCCGCAGGACGTTTCGCGCCCGTTGCACTGACAGCTCCACCGGACGCACCTTTGGCCGCCGTGGCACCCGGCTTGGGCACGACGACTCGCTTGCGCTTGGTTTCCACCACGACGTTCTTGGTCCGCCCGTGGCTGAAGCTCTGCTTCACGTTCCCCGAGCGGGCGCCTCCGCGCAAACCCAATGTTTTCTTACCGTCGTTATCGCTCATGAAGCTTCTTTATCCTTTCCGCTGGCCCCTGCCAGCGCGATCCGTATCGGACGTTCCGACACGTACACCCTTCAATCGTTGGGCTTCCTCTACAACACGACGCGCCAGACCGCCAGCGCCAAGCGCCGCGTGTATCACAGTTTGTCGTCCGAAAGCCATCCCAAGCTCGTCGGCCGTGAGCCAGCCAATATATGTGCCGCCATAGGGCGTGCTCAGTTTGGACTTGCCACGGCTCGAGCCATCCTCGGCTTGGATCAGGACCCTGGCCTCTTCCTTCATCAGCCAGTCCTTCACCTTTTCGTAGCCGGACACCGCATCCCCGGACTTCCGCGCAAGGCTGATCAGATCAACCACCCGCTTGGCCAGCATCTGCTCGATGATCCGAACAAGGTCGCCCGGCACGGTCACCGGCTGTTTCGCAGCGCGGGAGAACAGGCCTTTCTTCGCGGCCTTCTCCAGCGCGGTGACCTGAGACGCAACATATAGGCCGCGTCCCGGCAGTTTTCCAGCCAGATCCGGCACGATCTGACCTTCGGGGCCGACGACAAAGCGGATCAGGCCGGATTTCGGCTGCGCCTCGCCCGTGGCGATGCACTTGCGCTCCGGTCCGTCGTCGCGGTCCTTGTCTCGGCCCCCTCGGGTCATGATCGGCTCAGGCCTCCTGCTCTTCGGTTTCGTCGCCCTCGGCTTCGTCATCGGCTTCGAGTTCGGTCGGGTCCACCCATCCGAGAAGGACGCGGGCGGTCATGACCATGGTCTGTGCGTCTTCGAGGCTGACATCGAAGGGCTCCAGCAGGCCGTCGTCCTTCACGCGCTGACCGTCCACCGAGGTCCAGCCACCGGCCAGTTCCCAATCCGCGCAGGTCGCGAAGTCCTCGAGCGTCTTGACGCCATCCTTGGCCAGCGCCTCGACCATCTGCGGGGTCAGCCCCTCGAAGGCGATCAGGCTGTCCTCGGCGCCGAGCGCACGGGCATTCTCCAGTGCCTTGCGGGCCTGCTCTTCGAGATGCTCACGGGCGCGGGTCTGCAGCTCTTCGGCGGTGCCCTCGTCGACGCCGTCGATCACCAGCAGTTCATCGAGCTCGACGTAGGCCACCTCTTCGAGGTTGGTGAAGCCTTCGGAAACCAGCAGCTGGGCGAAGAATTCGTCCAGGTCCAGCGTGTCCATGAACAGCTGGGTGCGCTCCTCGAATTCCTTCTGGCGGCGTTTGGACTCTTCTTCCTCGGTGAGGATGTCGATGTCGAGGCCGGTCAGCTGGCTCGCCAGACGCACGTTCTGGCCGCGGCGGCCGATGGCCAGCGACAGCTGTTCGTCCGGCACCACCACCTCGATGCGCTCGGCGTCCTCGTCGAGAACCACTTTGGATACCTCGGCAGGCTGCAGCGCGTTGACGAGGAAGGTCGGCATGTCCTCGTTCCACGGGATGATGTCGATCTTCTCGCCCTGAAGCTCGTTCACGACGGCCTGAACGCGGCTGCCGCGCATACCGACGCAGGCGCCGACCGGGTCGATGCCGCCGTCATAGGAGATGACACCGATCTTGGCGCGGGAGCCGGGGTCGCGGGCCACGGCCTTGATCTCGATGATGCCGTCATAGATTTCCGGCACTTCCATCTTGAACAGCTCGGCCATGAACTCGGGCGCGGTACGGCTGAGGAAGATCTGCGGACCACGGGTCTCGCGGCGCACGTCCTTGATGTAGCAGCGGATGCGGTCGCCCGGGCGATAGCTCTCGCGGCCGATCTTCTCGTTACGGCGCAGGATGCCCTCTCCCCGGCCCACGTCCACGATGACGTTGCCGTATTCCTCGCGCTTGACGGTGCCGTTGATGATGGTGCCGGCGCGGTCCTTGAATTCTTCGAACTGGCGGTCGCGCTCGGCTTCGCGGACCTTCTGCAGGATCACCTGCTTGGCCGATTGCGCGGCGATGCGGCCCAGCTCAACCGGCGGCACTTCCTCGACGAAGGTGTCGCCCACCTTCGGATCGGCCATGTACTGCTTGGCCTGCTCGACGGTGAACTCGGCCTGGTAATTCTCCAGCTCTTCCTCTTCGACCACGGTGCGGACGCGGGTGAAGGTCGCCTTGCCGGTGCGGCGGTCGATGCTGACGCGGATGTCCATCTCGGCGCCGTAACGCGACTTCGCCGCGCGGGCGAGCGACTCCTCCATCGCTTCGACGACCAGACCGGGGTCGATCATCTTCTCGCGGGCCACCGCCTCGGCGGTCTGCAGAAGCTCAAGCTGGTTGGCAGAGGTGATTGCCATGTGAATTACTCCTCTTCAGGCCCGTCGGCCTCGATCTCATCAAACTGGGATTCATCAACGGCCCCGGCCTTGCGGGCGCGCAGCATCTCACGGATCAGCTCATCGGTCAGGATGAGCTTGGCTTCGGCGAGCCAGTCGAACTTCAGGCCCACGGTGCCCTCGTCGAGGTTGATCAGGACCTCGTCGTCCTCGACCCCGGCCAGCACGCCGCGAAAGCGCTTGCGGCCGTCGATCAGGTCGGAGGTCTCGACCTTGGCTTCGTAGCCCTCGAAGGTCTCGAAATCCTTGAGCCGGGTCAGCGGGCGGTCGATGCCGGGGCTGGAGACCTCCAGCGTATAGGCGTCGGTGATCGGGTCCTCGACGTCGAGAGTGGCACTGACGGCGTTCGAGATGGCGGCACACTCGTCCACCTCGATGCCACCCTCGGGGCGCTCGGCCATGATCTGCAGGGTCGGCGTGTTGCCGCCCATGAGGCGAATGCGGACGAGCTCGAAGCCCATGTCCTCGATCACCGGGGTCAGGATCTCGGCCAGACGCTTGTCGATGGCGGTCTTGGCGATCAGGTCGGTCATATGTCTGTCGTCCCTTTCGGGCGGTTGGATGTCCTGCGGTTAGCCGAAAACAAAAAAACGGGCCAGCGGCCCGTTCGATCCTCTCCGGTGGGCGTCGGGTTTGGACCCCAGCGCCGCGCTGTTGAGGGCCATATAGGGGGCCTCGCGCGGGAGTGCAAGAAGATTCAGCCGCTGCGTGTATCCTATCACGTCCGGAGGGCGTCCGGGAGGGGATTCCGGCGGTGATGGGCCACCGCGGGCCTTGCCCCATTTTAACCATGATTCGGATTTGCCAAAGACGGCTTTGATGCGCTGTCCGGGACAGTCTCCGGCGATCCTTTCGGCTGTCCATGAGCCCGGATCAATCCCGCCGCAAAATCGGCCAATTCCGGCCAAATTTCAGAAATTTCGCCACATTCCCGCCCCGAATGATATTGCTCGAACCCGGGTTTGGGGGCAAAAAGAAATGGAGCAAAGTGATGGTGTTTCTTCTTGCCATGGTCGCCCTTGCAGTCCTCGACCGCGTGGTTCTCGCAAGGGTTTTCGACAAAGCCGATCTGCCCGGCTGACGTCCTTGACCAAGGTTGGCCGGAAGGCTGCCCGCCCTTTGCTTTGACATAACAGGAGCTGCCCCCTGATGCGTACCGACTGCCACACGGTCCCGACCCAATCCCTTGCCATTCTGCCGCTGGCG
The DNA here is from genome assembly GCF_049803835.1 of Tropicibacter sp. S64. Classification (NCBI taxonomy): domain Bacteria; kingdom Pseudomonadati; phylum Pseudomonadota; class Alphaproteobacteria; order Rhodobacterales; family Roseobacteraceae; genus Tropicibacter; species Tropicibacter sp. S64. The sequence goes on from NZ_JBNAGK010000010.1 coordinate 81,599, forward strand.
GATGAAGCCGTCATGAAAATCGTCCCGCAGACCGGGCGTTTCGCGGGGAAGGCGCAGGTCAGCCGCGTCGGCAATGCGATCGTCTTCAAGTATCCGGACGGCACCACCGTCCGCCTCGCGGTTTAATCCACCGCGCTGGCGCCCGCCGCTTCGAGCATTGCGGGGTCGACTTCCGCCCGCGACTTTCCGATCCGGAATTCATCGTAATAGACCACCAGCGTCGGCTTCGGGCGGGTGCCGTGGGTCTCGTCCCACCGGCTCGTATAGCTGGAAAAGATACCGCGCCGGTGTCCCGGCCGATTGCCTTCGAACAGGCTGTTCGGAGAGAGGATCGGCCCGGAGTAGTCACATTTCAGCACGCCGTTGACCCAGACCCGCAGGTAGCCGTCGGTATTCTGCGAGAAATTCGTCTGCATCACTAGGTCGACCCATCGCCCCCGGCTCGCGGCCATGTCGAACAGGCGGCAGACATAGCCGTCGTTCTCCGTCTCGCCCCAGTCGAACGTCCGGCGCAGGTCCTCCAGTTGCACCACGACGTCACCGGCGTCCTTTTCCGGCCCGCTGCAGATCGCGGGGCGGCAGGTGGACCAGTTGCCTTCATCGTTGCCCAGCTGGATCAACCGGATCGCCGGGCTGGCGTCGCCGCCCATGGTCCATTGCCCGAAGACCAGCCGCAGCGAGTCTTTGCGGTCGAAGCTCGGGACGGTGGAATTGTAGAAGCTCCATCCGAACCAGGTTTCGGTGCCGACGGGCCCGATCCGCGCCTCGTCCTTCAGGGCAATCTCAGCACGGTATCGCGGGTTCCCGCAGTCGCTGCCGCCGCAGTCGCCGGTGCGCAACTCATACCGCTCCGAGACCGCACCGCGCCGGACCGGCGCTCCGTCAGCGCTCGAGGCGTGCCGGAAGTTGTGCGCGAACGGGCTGAACAGGCGTTCATATCCGCGCGGCGCCTCCGCCGGATCACGATCCGACAGGCCGAAACCCGGCACCGACGGCACGCAGGCGGGCAATGTCACCGCGAGAAACAGGGCGGCGAGACGGGGCGTGACCATGGTTTCCGTCCTTTCTGCGGTCTGTCCAGATGATGTCAGAGAACTATACGAGTCTACGATATCTGGTGCAATGAGCGACCTCTAGTTGGTCGGACTGCACCCAAGCAGAATTGAGGATGCTCGTTAACCTGTTGTTAACCAATGAACTTTCCCGGAATGCACTCCTTCCGTATAGGCATCGCCTTACGCAAGGTAAAACGCGAGCAACTGTAACCACTTGACCACAATGATCAAAAAGTTAACGGCAATTTGGTGGCAAACTTGCGAGGTAACATTTCTGCCCCATACTGGCCCCAATCAAAAAGCACTGCGTCAGACGGTGTTAACAAACTTGAGGCAAATACCATGGCAAGGATCAGTGTCTTCGGCATTGGTTACGTTGGAGTCGTGTCGGCAGCATGCCTGGCGCAGGACGGTCATGACGTAATCGCGGTCGATGTCGACCAGGGGAAGATCGACGCAATCAATGCGGGCATGTCCCCCATCGTCGAGGAAGGCATCGACGATCTCGTTCGAGAAATGGTGGCCAGCGGCAAGCTGCGCGCAACCAGCGACTTCGCCAAGGCGATTTTCGAAACCGACCTGTCGTTTGTCTGCGTGGGCACGCCCTCCGCTCCGGATGGCTCCGTCGGTCTGTCCTATGTAACGAGCGTCTGCGAGACCATCGGCAAGGCGCTGGGGCAGAAGGATGCCTATCACTCCGTCGTCATCCGCTCGACCATCGTACCGGGCTCGACGGAAACCGCCTGCATTCCGGTTCTCGAAGCGACCTCCGGCAAGGTTGCCGGCAAGGACTTCGGCGTCGGTTACTACCCCGAGTTCCTGCGCGAGAGCACGGCGATTGCCGACAGCTATGACCCGGGCCTCGTTGTTTTCGGCTTCATGGACGAACAGACCGGCAAAATCCTCGCCGAGCTGAACAAGGACATGCCCTGCCCGGTCAACAAGGTGGATATCCGCACCGCTGAGATGGTGAAATACACCTCGAACACCTGGCGCGCGGTGAAGGTGACGTTTGCCAACGAGATCGGCAACATCGCCAAGTCCTGCGGCATCGACGGCCAGACGGTCATGGAGATCCTGTGCTCGGACAAGAAGGCGGCAATGTCGCCCTACTTCATGCGTCCAGGGTTCGCCTTTGGCGGCTCCTGCCTGCCCAAGGACGTGCGGGCGCTGCGTCATCTCGCGGCGCAGAACGACACGCCGTCGCATCTCCTGAACGCGGTGCTGGAAGCCAATGAGGCGCAGATCGCCCGTGCCGAGAAGATGGTCGAAAAGAGCGGCGCGAAGCGCGTCGGTTTCGTCGGTATCAGCTTCAAGCCGGGCACCGACGATTTGCGGGAAAGCCCGCTGATCTCCCTCGCGGCGCGGCTGATCGACAAGGGTATCGAGGTCGACATCTACGACCCCTTCGTCAAGGAAGCCTATGACAGCGGCACGCCGGGCGCGGGCCGGGGCAACGAGAGCGTTCCGAACCTGCAAAGCCGGCTCGTCGGCGACCTCGACAAGCTCATCAACGATGCCGGGGCCGTTCTCGTGGGCAACTACTACAACGAGACCGTGGAGAAGCTGAAGGCCGCGTCGAAAGCGCGTCCGGTGGTCGATCTCACCCGCCTGCACCGGGACATGGTGACCTCGGACAAGTACGAAGGCATCTGCTGGTAACGCCGGTGATGATGGCCCTCACACATATCGCGTACTTCTCGGTCATCTACCTTCTGGTGTCCGTTGTCCCCCAGGGAGCCCTGGGGGAGATCCATGAGGGATCCAAGGCGATCTTCATCGTCGGGTTCCTCGGGATCTGGCGCTACAGTTGGGCGCTGACCAACTTTGCGCGGGCCATCTATTTCCGCCGGATTCAATATCCCATCTGGAAGCGCCGTCACAACGCGCGCTTCTGGAACAGCGGTGTGCGCTCGCACTGCTTCTTCATGGTCACCACCTACATGGTGGATATCGACGTCACCATCATGGTCTACCGCCGCCTGTTCGAGGCCGCCTCGAAGGCGCGGGACGGGGCGACGATTGTGGTCTCCGCCGTGGACGGCAAGGATGTGCGGCTGATCCGTCAGCTTTACGAGACGTCGAAATTCGACATGACCAATGTCGAGCTGATCATCGACCGCATCAAATCCTCCGGCAAGCGCGACGCCATGGAAAAGGCGTTGCGCATCCTCGCGGACAAGGCGCCGACCAAAGACGACATCATGATCTTCGTCGATGGCGATACAGTCGTGCCGCGGGACATCTGGGCGCAGGCCGCGCCTTTCTTCTCCGATCCGAAGATGGGGGCCCTGACCACGGACGAGGCCGCGATCATCGACAAGCAGAACCTGTTCAAGGATTGGTTCACCCTGCGCTTCAACCAGCGGCAGGTGATGATGTGTTCCATGGGTCTCGGCAACCGCGTGCTGACCCTGACGGGCCGCATGTCCGTCTTCCGCGCCTGCCTTGCCACCAATCCGGGGTTCATCAAGGGCGTGGGTCAGGACTATCTCGACCATTGGCGTCTGGGCCGCGTGAACTTCCTCACCGGCGACGACAAGTCGACCTGGTACTGGCTGCTGCGCAACGGCTACCAGATGGCCTACCTGCCGGACGTGCAATCGCAATCCGCCGAGGGACAGCCGCGCGATACCTTCTACGACAGCGCCAAGACTCTCATGGTCCGCTGGTTCGGCAACATGATGCGCACCAATGGCCGCGCCCTGCGCCAGCCGCCGAGCAAGATCGGCTATTTCACCTGGTGGTCGATCCTCGACCAGCGGGTGTCCATGTGGACGACGCTCGTCGGGCCGATCTCGGTTCTGGTCGCAGCCGTCACGGTCACGCCGACGGTCATCCCGCTCTACATCGCCTGGGTCATGGTGACCCGGTACCTGTTCTGCGTGATCATCGCAGTTTTCAACGGGGAATGGTTCCCCGTCACACACCCGCCGATCCTGTATTTCGGACAGATCGCCGGTGCAATCATCAAGACATTCGTTCTTTTCCGCCTCGATAAACAGAAATGGACGCGACAGGGCAGCGGGGGGAGCGGCGTGAAGCTGTCGCTCTACGACCGGGTGAAAGCCTGGGAATCCTTTGCCCACCACGCGTTGGCCCTCTCCTGGCTGACTGTCGCGATCATGTTTCTGAACACGGTGGAATAGGGGCTAGGGGTGCGGGGGCAACCAGATGGCAAATGACATTTTCCGGACTGACAGTCAGGATCCCGAAAAGATGGGGAAGCGGGTCGAACCGGCCCAGTCCTCCATTCCACAGGAGTTCTTCCTGTCGGGTATGAGCGTCCAATATGCCTACGGGACGGGCACTCAGAGAGAGCAGCCCGCGGCACAACCGGCTCCGGCAGCGGGCAAGGCCTTGCCACCCGACTTTGGCTATGACGACGAGCATCCGCTTCTGGACGTGCCGTTCTCGCTGTCGATCAATGGCCAGCGGTATACCGGCGAAAAACTCTCGCTGATGCAGCTGCATGCGACCTGCGACGAGGGCGCGCCCTTGGGCAAGGGCACGCATCACGTCGCGATCCTGCATTTCGCCTTCGAGAACTTCTCCGTCACGCTGCATCCGGAAATCACGGTGCTGAGCGAGGCCGATGACGGCGCATCCGTGTTCCAGTTCGCCCATCCCACGGGCCACCACCTGCCGCAGTTGCGCTACATCCTCAACAGCTTCATCGCGGGCGATTTCGTGACCCTCGACGGCATGGTCAGCTACACCGGCCCGCTGGAGCCGAAGAAGGCCAAGGGCGAGGCGGCCAAGGCGTCGATTGCGGATCGGGTCCGCTCCATTTCCGTCGCCGCAGTCTCCGGCCTGCTGATCCTCGCTGCAGCCTTCGTGCTGTTCAAGCGCTACACCACCGGGCATGAGATGCACCCGGTTTTCATCGAACAGGCCGGCCAGATGATGCGCGCGACGGCGCCCGGCCAGATCAGCTATCTGAACCCCTCCGCAGGCAAGGGAGAGGTGCTGTTTTCCATTAACGCAAACACCGGCGACGTGCTGAATTTCACCATGCCGTGCGACTGTGAAGCTGTTGTTTCGCAAGGAATAAATGAGGGCGCAACAGTCCTTCAAACAGACTTAATTCTGACAATTTTCGTTAATACTTCTGAAATCAGAGCGCAGACTCTGATGAGTATCGAGGGACTGAACAGGGCGATGAACGGAGACGTGGTCACCATGGATCTGAATGACGGGCGCAGTGTGCGCGTCAATGTCATCGCCAGCGAAGCGACCACCGCGGCCAGTATGCGCGGTGACCTGTACATCCCTGTGACCCTTGTTCCCGTAGACGGTGCTCTGACTAGCGAGGATATCGGCAAATCCGCAAGGCTGCGGCTGTCGAAGAGCCTGCCCTGGCTCTGAGCAACAGGAAACGAGGCATCGTCATGACCACGATCTATCCCCTGATCATCTGCGGTGGCAAAGGCACCCGCCTGTGGCCGCTGTCGCGGACCCAGAGCCCGAAGCAGTTCCAGAAGATCAGCGGACCCGAATCGTCGACCTTCTTCCAGGTCGCCGTGCAGCGGCACACCGGGCCGATCTACAATGACCCCGTGATCGTCACCGGCGTCACCCATCGCGGCACGGTGGTCAAGCAGCTGCGCGAGATCCAGTCGAACGCCCAGATCATCTGCGAGCCGATGGGCCGCAACACCGGCCCCGCCGTGCTGGCCGCCGCGCATGCGATCTCCCGCAAGGACCCCAACGCCCTCTTTGTCGTGGTGCCCGCCGATCACATCATCTCCGGACCTCTGACCGAGACGATCGAGGCCTGCATCCCGGCCGCGCAGGCCGGGCACATCATCACCTTCGGCATTCCGCCGCGCTATGCGGAGACCGGCTTTGGCTACATCACCGATGCCGGGCCAATGGAGGGCTACGACAACATCCGCCGCGTCGGCGGCTTCGTCGAGAAGCCCCCGGCGGAGGAGGCGCAGGCGCTGATCGACTCGCAGGCGGCCTACTGGGCCTCCGGCCTGTCGATGTTCTCCGCAGCGACCATCATCGAAGAATACGCCAAGTTCGACCCGCGCACCGCGGCCTACGTCGCCGACTCGGTCGAGTTCGGCTCGCAAACGCCGGAAGCGCTCTACCTCAACGAGGCGGATTTCGCCGAAGCCGCAGGCGAGCCGACCGAAGGCGTCGTCTTCCAGAAGACCGACCGCATCGTGCTCGCGCCGCTCGACGTGACTTGGGACGACGTCGGCAGCTGGCTGGCCATGTACAACATCTCGCCGCGCGACATGAACGGCAACGTGCTGCAGGGCGACGTCATCGCGCTCGACGCGATGAACACTATGGTGCGGGCGGACAGCCGTCTCGTCTCCGTCGTCGGCCTGACGGACATCATCGTCATCGACACGCCGGACGCGCTCCTCGTGGCGAAGATGGACGAGACGCAGAACGTCAAGAAGATCGTGGAACAGCTCAAGGCGCAGAGCCGGACCGAAACCGAGGTCCATGCCGAGGCCAAGCCCGCCATGGTGCCCTTCGAGAAGCAGAAGGAAATCGCCAAGCTGGTGAAGTCCGACAACTTCCACCTCGGGACGGCGGAGATCGAGGTCGGCCGGACAGTCATCCTCGACAAGGGTCCGCGCAACCGGCAGGTCATCGTGGTGCAGGGACAGGTCCACGCATCCGGTCCGGGCTGGAGCAAGACCGCGACCGAGGGCGGCCGCATCTATGCCGACGAGAACGGCGAGGTTCGTATCGTCAACAGCGGCGAGGACAAGGCGGAACTGCTCTTCGTGACACTCGAGAAACTCGACATCGGGGCAGTGCCCCTGCCGATGGTCGGCAATGGCTAGGGCGCGGGCGCAGATCTTTGTCGCGACCTGTCTGGCCGCGACCCTGTTCTGCGCCAGCCTGCTGGCGCCCGGCTCCGCACGCGCGGCGCCGGATTTCCAGCTTCTTGCCCTGGACAAGAAATTGCAGGATCTGTCCGACCTTCTGGACCGCAATCCCGCCGCCCGTCAGTTGTCCCTGTCGCAACTCCTGATGCAGGCTGGCCTCTCGGGGCTGACGGAGGACTTGCCGAGGACCGGAAACCCGCAGGTCGTCGCGTCCGACGAGGCATTTGCCCAGCACCCCGAGGCGGTGGCGACCGTCGAGACCTTCCGGACAGCGCTGGCGCTGCTGACGCAGGTGCACGGCGGCCAGGACAATCTCGACATCCTGCTGGCCCACCCGGAACAGAACACCGACGCCCTGACGTTCCGGGGCGGCATCGTGACGCTCGACCTGATCCGCCAATCGCTGCGTGCGCTGGGTCTGCAGTCCGACATGCGCCCGGGGCAGGACATCCTGCGCATCCCGGTCGTCCTCTGGCAGGACACGGTACTGCGCCTTGGCCCGGACGACCGGCTGGCGATGAGCCGTCCCGACGGCGCCTTCATCATCAGTTTCGGCCGGGTCGAGATCGACGGTGCCCGGATCGCCGCAACCGGCGGTCCCAACCCGACCAGCAAGGACTTCGTGCCCTTTCTGACGATCGGCGGTGGCGGGTCTCTCGACGCCGTGGGCGCGAGTTTCCAGGGGCTCGGCTTCGGCAACACACCCAAGTTCTCAGGCGTTTCCGTGGTCGCCCATGCGCTCATGCCCTCCACCGGCGACACGCGCATCCTGGGCAGTCATTTCGAGGACCTCCAGACGGTTTCGGTCAACGGGACTGCCGGATCGGTCATCAATGGCAACCGCTTCTACAACATGCGCAACAACGCGCTGCTGCTGTCCTCCGCCACGGAAGCCCATCTGGAAGGCAACCTGTTCTTCGGCAAGGGTCCGACCAACGCGGTGCGGGTGCTGGCTGGCTCCGACAAGGCCGTTGTGAAGGGCAACGTGCTGCTCGACGGGGACCGCTCCGGCATTCTCGTGCAGGGCTCCTCCGACCGTGTCGAAGTGAGCGGCAACGTGATCTGGCGGCGCTCCGGCGGCGCGATCAAGTACCAGCGCACCCGCTGCGGCGTGGTGCGCGACAATGTCGTCCTGAACAGCCGTCAGAAGGGCATCGACATCCGTTCCAGCGACGGCGTGCTGATCGAAGGCAACACCATCTCCGGCAGCGGCAGCGCGGGGATCTGGATCTCGGCGCAGCCGAAGGGCGCGCAGACGCTGATTTCCGGCAACGTGCTGCGCGGCAATGAAGCCGGTCTGGCAACGGCCACCGGGGCGCAGATCCTGATGTCCGGCAATGATTTCTCCAACCAGTTGCCGCGCTTGGTGGATGGCGACATCACCCCGCGCAACCGCGATTTCGCCCGCGACCTGCGGGGCCGCAGCCCGATGGTGCTGAGTGCGTCGGAAACGGTGTTCCCGGAGGCTCTGGTCGCCCCGGATTGTTCCGAGGGCCGCTGGCAATGAGGCTGCTTTCCGTCCTTCTGGTCCTCCTCGCCGGTCAGGCGAGCGCGCAGGTCATCCCGCTGCCGTTCACTGACAGCGCCGAGACCCGCCAGATCAGCGTGACCGTCACGCCGGACCGGCGCAGCATGAAGGGCCTGTCGGCGGATCTCGTCCGCGCCCGCACCGCGATGCACCAGAACGCCGAGGTCAGCGACGAGGCCCTGCGCCGTCTGGCGGACATGGGCGACGGCCTCGCCGCGCAGCGTTATGTCCGTCGGCTGATCGCGCAGGGCCGGGCGGTGACCGCGGCCTCCGATGTGGCGTATTACAGCGCCATCGCGGTCGGGGCCGGGCGGGTCTGGACCCTGCCGGACATGATTGCCGCCATGACGCGGCTCGATCCCGAAACCGAGTCGCGGGACCGGATCCGGCTTTATATCAAGGTGCTCTATGCCCATGCCTGGGCGGGAAACACCCTGGCGCTGGACGCCGTGGTGGATTTCAATGGTGAGGGCAAGCTGTTCGGGGCCTTGAGTGACAGAACCCGGGCGAAGATCCTCGCACAGGGCGAGGAAAATGCCGACGGCAAGGTGGAACTGCGCATGGCGATGGTCTTGCTGGAGCAGCAGGACCTGTCGGCAGAGGCCCGGAACCGGGCGAAAGGTCTGCTCGAGCAGGCGGCGCAGTCGCGGCATCTCGGGATCATGACGACGGCGGAGAACCTGCTGGCCCTGATGGAGACGAAAGACGCGCCAGGTGGGTAACGGCAGGACATGAAAACGGGAAGCGGGGGCTGTCCCATGGCACGATGGATCAATGAGGTGAAGGCGGGCGCGGCGCTGTCGCTGCTTGCTCTGCTGTGCGTGGCCGCGCCGGGGCATGCGCAATCCTCGGCCTATGGCTGCGAAGGGTTGGTGGACTCCGACGCCCTGCCGGCGGTCGAGGGGGACGGCGGCATGTTCTACCGTGTCGATCCGGACCTGATGATGGTGCAGGGGCTGACGGACGGGAACGTGATGCAGATCGCAGCCCTGTCCGAGGCGCTCGCGTCGCAGGGCGTGACCCTGGTCTACCTGCCGATACCGTCGAAAGCCCTTGGTCAGCCTTGGCAATTGCCACCTATGGCGCGCTATCTCGGCTTCGACATCGACGTGGCGACGACGGTTCATGACCTTGGCCTGCAGGCTTTGGAACGGGCCGGTGTCGCGGTTGTGGATGCCCGCGCGGCACTGGCGTCGGCGTCCCTTGTGGAACCTGCGTACTTCGGTCCCGATCCGCGCCTCACGCCGCATGGTGCGCGGGCTCTGGCACAGGCGATCGCGGCGCAGGTGACGACGCGGCTTTCTTTGCCCGGGGCAGCCTTTCCGGTGATCGCGGGCGAGGCGGTGCAGATCGACTCCGCCATGCGGCTCGACCTGCAGGAGAGCTGCGGCTCGACCTTGCCGCACCCCATCGCCCTCCGGATCATGAGTGCCGACGACAAGGCGCCGGGGGCGTTGCTGGACGGGGACACGGCCCGCATTGCGCTGGTCGGAACCGAGATGACCGGCGAGCCGGTGACGAATCTGCCCGCGCTGCTGCAGGAGGCCAGCGGCCTGTCGGTCGCGGTCTACAGCGCACCGGGAGGCGGCCCGTTCGCGGCGCTCTCCAGCTACCTGACGTCCGACGCCTACCGGGTTTTCAAACCCGACGTTCTTGTCTGGGAACACCCGGTTTGGGAAAACCTGGCGCAGACCGGCGACCAGCCGATTCGGGAAGTCATCGCCGCCGCCTCTGGCGCGTGCACGGTGTCCGTTCCGATGATGGCTTCCGGCAATCGTGCGCCGCTCGAAGCGGACCTGACCCGGCTGCCGGAGACGCCCGACATGCTGCTGATCGACGCGGATGGCATCCCGGGTGCCGTACATGTGGCCTTCATGGATGAGCGCGGTTTGCGCCGCGTTCGGCATGTGTACCGAAACGAGGATGCTCACTTGACCGGACGCTTCTACGTACCTCTGAGCGGGCTTGCCGAGTCTGGTGCCACATCCATCGAGATCACCTTCGACGGCCGTCCCGGACCGGACGCGCGGCTGTTCGCCTGCCTGCCGGGGGAGGTGAACTGATGCGCCGTCTGCTTGCCGCCGTCCTGTGTCTGCTGCCGTTTGCCGGGCAGGCCGACCCGCTGCCCATCGAGTTCCTGCCGCCGAACATCGCCCCCCGCAACGTCTGCAACGCGCCACCGCCAGGCGAAGGAGATGTCAACACCGAGCAGGGGCTGGGCGAGATCGAACTGACCGACGATCTGCGCATCGACTTCCTCACGCGTGACATCCGGCGCCTGCAACGTGAGGACGCCGCCCGCTGGTTCGATTTCATTGACGCGCTGATCGCCTGGCACGGGCGGCTGGACCCGGCCTATACGGAGATCGACCAGAGGTTCGACCGGATCACCCTGCATCTGCGTGCCCGCCGTATGGACGACCTGCAGGCCCGCGCCCTGATCCCGCAGCTTCGGGCGCGGGTGGGAGAGTTGACCAACAACCAGAAATTGACGTTGGCGCGCTACTATGCCGACGGGAGCGGGGTGCCGGTCGATCAGGCCTTCGCAACCGAGATGGTGCGCGAGGCGGCCTTCGGCGGCAATGCCCGGGCGCTGGCGCAGATCGCGCAGATGCTCTCGCAGGGCGAGCGTGTCGACGGCTGGGACGCGCCGCTGGACCTGACGGTGACCATGGCGTTTGGCGGGCTTCTGGGGGAGTTGAACCCCGGTGTCTGCGCCCGCGCCGAGCGGATCGCACAGGAATACATCAAGGGTGATCTCGTCATCGCCAACCCTCAGATCGCCAAGGCCTGGCGCCGGTTCGCCGCTGACATGGGCGGGGCCGAGGCCGCATGGCGGGTCGTCGAGTATCACCTGAACGCTGACGGCGATCAGAAGGACCTCGACGAGATGCGCCATTACCTTGCCCGGGCGAGGGAATTGGGCGTGGCCCCGGACGACCGGCAGACGAGCCTTCTGCTTGCCAGTGGCGCCATCACGGAGGACGATCTGCAGGATATCCTCGGCTTCAATCACGATCAGGACCGCCGCCGCGTGCATCGGAGCCTGATCCCCTATCTGGAGCTTGGGTTGAAGATCAACGGGCTGGTCATCAACGAGGACAGCCTGCGCCTGCAGTACCTGCGCGAACTGGCGTTGATCCCGCAGGCGCCGGGCTTTGTCTTCACCGATCTGGCGAAGGAGCTGATCGAGCGGCAGGGTCGGTGGAAGGCCGAGGCGGAGGCGCTGGACCTGCTGGAAGAAGCGGTGCGGCGTGGCGACGAGCAGGGCATGCAGATGCTGGCCGAGATGCTGGTGCGCTATCGCGACGATCCGGCAACCGTGGCCCGCGTGGAAAGCCTGCTGCTGGAGACGGTCGAGCGGTTCGGCATGGCGTCCTCCATGGACCGGCTGAATGCCCTCTATCGCTGCCAGGTCAACGACGCGCCTCGCATGGCGGAGGCGACCCACTGGTCGGATACCTACGCCGCGACTTTCGATCCGGCGGTGGACCTGAGTGCCGGAGATGCGCTGACGCTCTCGCCGTTCCGCTCGCCGGAGCGGCTCGCGCGGTTGCAGACCCATGCCTTGCAGGGCCACACACAGGCACGGGCGGAGATGGGCCAGAGGTTGCAGTCCGATCCGCTGACCGCCGATCAGGCGCTGCGCTACTGGGCGCGGAAGATCAGCGCATCGGACAAGGCGCTGGAAAGCTTTGGGCGGATGGAACTGGACCTCGCCCAATCGGCCGCCGAATGGGACCTCGCCATCGAGTTCTTCCGCCGGGTGTATCTCAACAATGGCGTGACCACGGCGTTGGACCTCTCCGTGGCGCTGACCGAGGACATGGCCCGCGATCCCGAGGTCGCCAGGGAGATGCTGCACATGCTGACCATGGCCGGAGTGCGAGGCGAAGGCGCGTCGATCCGGCTGAAGTCGCGGCTGATCGCGAAAAGCGCCAGCGCGGCGGATTACTTGGAAAGCGCCCGGATTGTGTACGAGGAATTCCGCGATGTGATCGAGCAGCGTGGCGACTTCCTCGCCCTGATGTTCGCCATCCCCTTCCTGCCGGACAGCAAGGTGGACGACTACATCGACCGCGCCGTCTCGCTGATGAACTGCGGCAACAAGGACGCGGACGAGATCGGGGATGCCTATGCCATCCGGGGCGATGCGGCGATGGTGCAGCATTGGCGCGGCGTGACGCTGGCCTTCGACGGCGGGCACATCCTGTCGAAGCTGCGGCTGACGGATGAACAGATGGCCATGTTCGACAAGGGGGCCGCTCCGACGCCGGACGCGGTCATCGCGCGGAGCCTGCGGGATGGCGATCCAGTTGCACCGCTGCGCCTCTACCACCTCACCGCTGACCCTGACCTGCCGGGTTTCGATCCGGAGCGGGCGGCGTCCTTGCTTGGAGCGATGCTGGACGAGGCCGAGGGCCAGACCCTCATCGAGCGTCTTCACATGGTCCGCATTGCCGACACCGCGGTGCAGGCTGCGCTGGCCGATGGTCGCGACATGACGGCGCTCTACCAGCGTGCGGCGAAGGCGGGCGATGCGGCGGCGCGGTACGAATATGCGATGCTGTTGAAGGCCGGGGCGAAGACGTTTGCCGATCTTGCAGAGGTGGCCCATTGGATGACGCTGGCCGCAGAAGGCGGGCAGGACGAGGCGATGGTCGAATTGGGCATGAGTCTGGGGTTTGGTCTCGGCGTGGCGCGTGATACGAGGGCGGCGCTCGACTGGCTGTCCCGGGCCGAAGCGGCCCGCAACCCGCGGGCCGCAGACCTGGCCCGGCTGATTGCCGCCGCCGCCGACCTCTGACCAGTCAAGAACATGATGCGCCTTCCTCTGCCCTTCCTCGCCCTGAGTTTCCTTGCCGCCGCCAACGTGGTGCAAGCGCAGGACAGTTGCCCTGCCGCGCCCGCGCCTGTCGTTAGCCTTGCCTTCGAAAGCCGCTATGCAGGGAGTGGCGACGCCCGGGCGACGCTGAACGAGGAGGTGGAGGCGGAGACCGAGGCGGCGCTGAAACCGCTCGACGATTTCATCCGGGACCTTGCCACCGACCTGGACCAGATGATGGAGGCCAAACCGGAGGCCAGGAAGCGCCGCGCCAACTGCATCATCGGCCAGATGGCCGAGTGGGCGCGGGCCGGCGCGCTGTCCGACATGGGGTCGGAGACGACGCGCCTGACCATCGGATCGCGTCTGGCCGGTTTCGCGATCATCGCGGGCAAGGCGATGTTCTACAGCACGGACTACACCGGGCTGGAGGATATCCGGGCCTGGCTCTCGCGCCGCATGGAGGCGCAGATGCGGTTCTGGGAGGACGCCCCGCCGGGTGCGGCCTCCGGCAACCTGCGGGCCTGGGCCGGTCTCGCGGCGGCGTCGACAGCAGCGCTGACGCAGGACGTCGTCATGCAAAGCTGGGCGGTCTGGTCGACGGCCTATGTTCTGTGCTCGGCGAACGAGGACGGCAGCCTGCCGCAGGAGATGACCCGGGGCAAATATGCGCTGCACTACCAGCTGTACGCCATGGCCCCCCTGGCGACGGCGGTGCTGGTTCTGGAGCGCCAGGGCGTGTCCCTGAAGGACCGATGCGACAACGCACTGGACCGGGCTGCGGCGTTTACGCTCTCGGACCTTGCCAATGGCAGCAAGACCGAGGCCATCACCGGGCAGGTTCAGAGCTTCTTCGACGGCACCCACACGCTCGACGATTTCCAGCTTGCCTGGCTGGAACCCTACATCCTGCTCAGCGGCAACCGCGAGGCGCGGGAGATGGCCAATGAACGTCGCCCGCTGTCGTTTTCCAAACTCGGCGGCAACCAGACCCTGCTCTGGAAGCCCTGACTTTCCGTCGAAATGCGGCGGCGCAGAAAATTCGGCTGGATTTTCGGTATTCCATTGCATACAACCGCGACGAAATGCGCCGCCACCCTGGCGCCGTCGCGCTGGAAAACCTGTCTTTCATGGCTTAAGGCAGGGGTAACCGATGAAAGGATTGGTACAGATGTCTGATCAGAACACGCCCGATATTATCTACACCAAGGTCGACGAAGCGCCGGAACTGGCCTCCGCCTCCTTCCTGCCGATCATCCAGTCCTTCGCCAGCGCCGCCGGTGTCTCCGTCGGCACGAAGGACATCTCCCTCGCCGGGCGCATCATTGCGACCTTCCCGGACTACCTGACCGAAGAGCAGCGCATCTCCGACGACCTCGCCGCGCTGGGCGAGCTGGTCAAACGGCCCGACGCAAACGTCATCAAACTGCCGAACATCTCCGCGTCCGAGCCGCAACTCGTGGCCGCCGTGAAGGAATTGCAGGCGCAGGGCTACGCGCTGCCGGATTATCCCTATGAGCCGTCTTCTGACGAGGAGAAGGCCGTCCGCGCCAAGTATGACACCATCAAGGGGTCCGCGGTGAACCCGGTTCTGCGCGAGGGCAACTCCGACCGCCGCGCCGCCGCCGCCGTGAAGAGCTTTGCTCAGAACAACCCGCACCGCATGGGCGAGTGGACTTCCGCGTCCAAGACCCGCGTTGCGGCGATGGGCGGCAACGACTTCTTCTCGAACGAGGTTTCCGCCACGCTGAAGGACGCCGCCACGGCGAAGATCGTGCTCGAGACCGCCTCCGGCGAGACCGTCCTGAAAGAGGGCGTCTCCTACCCGGCAGGAACAGTGGTTGATGCGACCTTCATGAGCGCGAAGGCGCTGGATGCCTTCCTCGAGTCCGAGATCGAAAAGACTAAGGCCGAAGGCACCCTGTTCTCGCTGCACATGAAGGCGACGATGATGAAGGTCTCCGACCCGATCATCTTCGGCCATGCGGTCAAGGCCTGGCTCAAGCCGGTCTTCGAGCAGTACGGCGACAAGATGAAGGAGCTGGGTGTGAACCCGAACGGCGGCATGGGTGCGCTGCTCGACAAGGTCAAGGACGACGCGGAGATCATGGCCGCCATCGAGGCCGTGACCGCACAGCGCCCGCCGATGTACATGGTAAACTCCGACAAGGGCATCACCAATCTGCACGTGCCCTCCGACGTCATCATCGACGCCTCCATGCCGGCACTGATCCGCGCGGGCGGCAAGGGCTGGGGCCCGGACGGCAAGGAGCACGACACCAACTGCGTGATCCCGGACAACTCCTATGCGCCGGTCTATGACGCGGCCATCGAGTTCTTCAAGGCGAATGGCAAGCTGAACCCGGCCACCGCCGGCACCGTGCAGAACATTGGCCTGATGGCGCAGAAGGCCGAGGAATACGGCTCGCACCCGACCACCTTCGAGATCCCCGAGGCGGGCACCGTGAAGATGATCCTCGCCGATGGCACCGTGCTGCATTCGCACGCCGTCGAAGCGGGCGACATCTGGCGCTCCGCCTCGGCCCGCAAGGCGCCGATCGAAGACTGGGTGAACCTCGCCATCGACCGTCAGAAGGCCACCGGCTACCGTGCGATTTTCTGGCTGGATGCCAACCGCGCGCACGACGCCGAACTGATCGAATACGTCAAGCCGATCCTGGAGGCCAAAGGCGTGGCCGACAAGTTCGAGATCATGGCCCCGCGTGAAGCCACCATCGCCTCGCTCGAAACCATCACCAAGGGTGAGAACACCATCGCGATCACCGGCAACGTGCTGCGTGACTACCTGACGGACCTCTTCCCGATCCTCGAACTGGCGACCTCCGCCAAGATGCTCTCCATCGTCAAGCTGATGAACGGCGGCGGCCTGTTCGAGACCGGCGCGGGCGGCTCCGCGCCGAAGCACGTGCAGCAGTTGATGGAAGAGAACCACCTGCGCTGGGACTCGCTGGGCGAGTTCTGCGCGCTTGGCGAGAGCTTCAAGTTCCTCGCGGACCAGAAAGGCAACGAGAAGGCCCGCGTGCTGGGCAATGCTGTGGACATGGCGACGCAAGGTATCCTCGACCATGATCGCAGCCCGTCCCGCAAGGTCGGTGAGCCGGACAACCGCGACAGTCATTACTGGTTCGCCCGCTATTGGGCCGAGGCTCTGGCAACGCAGACCGAGGACACCGAACTGTCGGCGCACTTCGCTCCCATCGCCAAGGCCTTGACCGAAGGCGAAGCGGCCATCGTCGGCGAACTGGCGGCGGAGCAGGGCAAGGCGGTCGACCTTGGCGGATACTACCACGGCGACGCGGCCAAGACCGCCGCGGTGATGCGCCCGTCGAAGACGCTGAACGCGATCATCGGCTGAAACGCCAGGTGACCGAAATGGAAAGCCCCGCCAACGTCAGTCGGCGGGGCTTTTGTTTGCGTTGAGGTCCCGGAGCACGTCCGGGGCTGCGGTGCGCCGGTTTCAGCCGATGCGCACGAGGTGGTTGTCCCAGGCGCGGTTTGCCTTCACCTGCGGTGTGAGCCCCTTGGCGGTGATGCTCCACACCCCGCCAAGCCCGTCCGTGGCCACAAGCCCGTAGGGACCAGAGGCGACGCCGCAGAGGTCCGTCCGTTTCAGGCTCTCCCGGAACGTCCCGTCCAGCCCGAAGAGATGCACCCGCCCGCCGCGCGGCGAGGTGATGGCAACCGTGTCGCCGTCAACCGCGATGCTCCCGGCGTAGCCGTCCATCGCCAGTTGCTCGGCAAGGTGGGCGGAGGCCAGAACCGGCGTCTGCCCGCGCTTGTGAAGTCCCAGGAGAGGCACCGGATCGGGCAACTCGCCCTCCCACTGCATTGCAAAGGCCACCGTCTCGCCGTCCGTCGCGAGGTGACGGATGGAGTTCTTGTGAAGGTCTGGATCGAGTTCCACGATCTCCTGCACCCCGTCCAAAGTGACGTAGGCTAGGTTCGGCATCATCGTGTCGATGTTGAGCTTCTCGCGGCCATCGCCCTGCGTCGGGTCCGTCAGGATGCCGCCGTTCGCCACGGCAAGCACATCGCCCGGCAGGCGGATGAGTTCATGTGGCCCGATGCCGCCGGAGCGGAGTTCGCCAACCCTGCGATACCCTTCGGCACGGGACCACAGGCCGATCACCCCTTCGCCGGTCGTGATGTCATTCTCCGTCGTGCACAGCAGGCCGCCGTCCTGCAGGAACGCGCCGTGCCCGTAGAAATGCCGCCCCTCGGGCGATTCCAGCCGGTGGGCCACCTCTCCGGACACGCAGTCGATGACCAGCGCGAAAGTGCCCGGGCGGCGGGCAAAGGCGACGGCCTCCGGCGCATGAGGATGGGCAGCGGCGGCATGGCCGCGTGAGGGCAGGGGGATGCGGAACAGGTCCTCGCCCAGTTCCGACAGGCCGAAGAGGGCATAGCCCCCGTCCGGCTCCTGCGCCGCGGCGACGAAGGCGGGGCTTCCGGCATCGGCCCAACTGACGGCGGGCAAGGTGGAGGAGGCCAGCAGCGCCCCAAGAAAGTTGCGTCGGCGCATGGGTCAGTCTCCGTCAGCCGAATTGAAACCGGCGGTGAGGTTCAGCGCCGCGCCGATCTCGCCTTCGACGGCCTCCCGGACGAAGCCGATGGACTGTCCCAGAACCTCGACCTTGAGCCGGCCCATCGGATCGTCGACGCTGGCGAAGACCGGGTCCTCCAGCTCGGCGGCCTGCTGCAAGGCGGTGTCGAAGGCGGCTTCGACCTTCGGGATCGGCCGGTCCGAGAGGGCGCGGGCGAGATCGCGCAGGGCTTCCAGAGACAGGACGACGTTGCGCAGGGAGCGTCCGGAGCGGCGTGCCTCGGCGCGGGCGGGACGGGGGCGGTCAAAGGTGCCGAGCGGGCGTCCGATGCGGCTGTCCTCGTCGAACTCGAGACCGGAGAGCAGCGCGGTGTAGAGACGTTGTGCCGCCTCGGCCTTGTCCAGATACTCGGTGTTCCCGGGCTCCCCGGCGGTCCGCAGCACCTTGGCGTAGTCTTGCCATTCCGCGTTCATCTCCCCGGCCACACGGGCAAGATCGCCGCTGATCGCCTGCACCAGGGCGCATGAATAATCGCCCCGGCCATATCCGGCGAGTTCGGGATCGTAGAGCAGCCGCTCCAGCGCAAAAAGGCCGCGCACGGCGATGGAGACCTCCGCAAACTCCTCGGGAGAGGCGACAGCTGCATTCTCGCTCTTCACCATCTTTTCGACGGTGGAATCCACCATGCCGCGCTTGTCCGGCCAGAAGCCGATGGTCAGGGCGCGCCCGTCCTGTTCCAGGGGGCCGAGTTGCAGATGGGAAATCCCCATCCATGCATCGAAGGCATTGTTGTACGACGGTTTCAGCGCCTCGGCGGTGCAATCCTGCGCGGAGGCCTCGGACAGGTCGGTACTGGCCTCCGCAAAGGTGGAGAACCGGGGCAGGATATGGTCGACGACGACACTGTTCACATCGGCGAAGGCCGCCGTGGCGGCGAGGAGCGGAACGAGGGCTAGGCTGCGCATGTCAAAGGCTCTCCAGGTAGGTGATCAGCGCCGCACGGTCCGCAGGGGGCATCTCCACGACACGGGTTCTGGCGGGCTCTGCCTCGCCGCCGTGCCAGAGGACGGCCTCCAGCAGCGAACGCGCGCGCCCGTCATGCAGGAAGTAACTGTGCCCGCTGACCGCCTGCGTCAAGCCAATACCCCACAGCGGCGGCGTGCGCCATTCCCGTCCGCTGGCGCGGCCTTCGGGGCGGTGATCGGCGAGACCTTCTCCCATGTCGTGCAGAAGAAGGTCGGTGTAGGGCCAGATCAACTGGTAGCTCTGTGCGGTGTCCCGGCTCAGGCGGTGGGTGACGAACTTCGGCACGTGGCAGGCCGGGCATCCGGTCTCGTAAAAGACCTGCTTGCCCCGCAGAACCTCCGGGTCGCCGACAGCGCGGCGGGCGGGCACGGCGAGGTTGCGGCTGTAGAAGGTGATCAGGTCAAGGCCAGCGGCGTCGATCTCGTGGTGCCGCGCGTCCCCGTCGCCGTGCGGCGCGTTCCGGCAGGCGGTCTGCCGGGGCGTGCAATCGCCCGCGGGGTCGGGATGCAGCGGGCTCGAAATGCCGATGTCGGTCGAGAGCGCCTGCGCCGCCTGGGCGCGGACTGTCGGCATTCCGGCCTTCAGGCCGAAACGGCCAAGCATCGGTGCGTCGTACTCCTGTGACCAGACGATCTGCGCCCGGCCGGAAATGCCGTCGCCATCCCTGTCGTCCGGGTCCTCGTGCGCGAGAATGTCCTGCGCCGGAATGGCTTCGAGCAGGCCGAGGCCGATCATCTGCGGGGCAACGCGGGGGCTGATAACCAGCCCGTCCGATACAACGCCGTCGATATGGTAGGTCGGTCTGCGCAGGCTGACGGTCTCGCCGCCGGACAGGATCACGGGACTCTCCTCGTAAGTGACGTCCCAGCGTGCTTCGATGTCCATCCCCGGCAGCGCCCTGTCCTGAAGCTGCGATCCTAGCGAGGGGTCGGGGCGCGTGCGCGGGGCGGAGCCGTCGAGCGCGGCAAGATAGGCTTCGATCTCCGCAAGCGCGGCGTCACCCGGCGCGGGAACCGAGAGTTTGAGCACCATGGACACCCGGTCGGTGTCGCCCGGTTCGGGCGGGTGGCCGCGCCCGTCATGCAGGTGGCACTGTTGGCAGGCGCGGGCATTGAACAACGGGCCCAGGCCGTCGCTGGCCTTGGTCGAGGCCGGTGCGGGGACCCAGTGTTTGCGGAACAACCCGTTGCCCACCGCGAAGTCGAGCGTCTCCTCGGAAGAGAGGGTCGCGGAGGGTTGGGAGAAGGCCTGTCCGCCGCGCCAGTCCGTCACGGTTGCCGCGCCCGCCGAATTGGCCTCGAATGCCTCCGGTGCGCTGAAATCGTCGGTTGGCGGGATGACGGCGGCGATCCGGTCGGCCTCTTCGGCGGTGCGCGGAACCAGATCGAGGTGGCGATCCGACAGGTCGGGCGAAGCCGCGGCAGCCGTTGTGGTCGCGATCAGGACGGACAGGGTAAGGGCGTGGCGCATGAGGCAACGGGGCAGCCCACTCGGGCTGCCCCCGGGACAGGCTTACTGGAACACGGCGTTCGGATTGTCGAGGCTGTCCGACCCTTCGAACCCGATCTGGTCGAGACCGAGCGCGGCGACGGCACGTTCGATGGAGCGGGTCTGGGTCACGAGGGCATCCACTGCGCCCATGATCAGCGCCTCGCCACCTTCGTTGCCCATCGCGAGCATCTGGTCATAGGAGAAACCGGCCTCGGCGGCGGCCTTGATCTGGCCGAGCTTCGCCATGGTCGCGTTCAGGTTCGCCTGCAGCTCCGCGTCAACCGCCGGATCGCTGGCGGCGACGAGCGAGGACAGGCTCTCGCCCGAGACGATGGTGCCATCCGCGCGGATGTAGGAGCCGAAATAGACGTTCCGGATACCCATGCCGTCATAGAAATGGCTGTTGTGCGTGTTGTCGGAGAAGCAGTCGTGCTCTTCCTCCGGATCGTTCAGCAGCACGCCCAGCTTGATGCGCTCACCGCCGAGTTCGCCGTAGGAGAGCGAGCCCATGCCGGTCAGGATCGCCTGGATGCCGGCATTCTCGTCCGCCATCAACGCGGCGCGGGCAGCGCCGTCTTCGGTCCATTGTGCCGTCATGTATTCGAGGTCGGAAATCAGCAGGTCCGTCGCGGCGACGAGGTAGGCGCCGCGCCGGTCACAGTTGCCATGGGTGCAGGCATCGCCCTGCGCGTAGTCGGTCCAGGGGCGATTGCCGGCGCCATGCTCGGTGCCGTTCAGATCCTGCCCCCAGAGCAGGAATTCGATGGCGTGATAGCCGGAGGCGACGTTGGTTTCGACTTCGTCCGCTTCCTGCAGGGTTCCGGAGATCAGCTCCGGCGTGATCTCGGTGGCGTCGATCTGTTCGCCTGCGAGGGTGAATGTCGGGTTGGCGATCACGTTCAGTGCGGCGTATTCGTTCTCGTCCGTCGGGCCTTCGTAGTCGTCCGAAACATAGTCGATCAGACCTTCGTCCAGCGGCCAGGCGTTCACCTTGCCTTCCCACTCGTCCACGATCGGGCTGCCGAACCGGAACGCTTCGGATTGCTGGTAAGGCACGCGGGCCTGGAGCCAGGCGGTGCGGGCGGCGGCCAGCGTCGCGTCGGACGGATCGGCCAGAAGCGCGTCGATCGCGGTGCGCAGGTCCCGCGCCTTCAGCAGGCTGTCCTCGTAGGTTGCGTGACCGATATTGGCGTAGTTGGTCAGGATCTCGGCCTTGCCGGCGAGGGCCGGGGCCGCCATGCCGAGCAGAAATATCGATGCAAGAAGGGTGCGTGTCATGTCGTCCTGTCCTTTGTTCCGCCGCCCGTGCCTTCAGGATAGCCGGGTGCGGCGTGTGAATCGCGTCAAATATTAACTGACAAAAATACTCGGAAGTGTCAATTCCGATAAAATAAGTCGCCTATAAACCACCCGGAACCGACACGCGGATGGGCGCAGGATGCGCGGCGCAGACGGTTTGGCGGACAGAGGCATCGCTATCGCTGGCGCTCCTGAGGCGGAGGCGATACGTCTGGGTTGAGGACCAACGAGGAAAGCCTTTGATGACCCAGGACCGCCGTAGCCCGTTTCGGGATGCCCATCTCGATATGGACACCGCAGAACATGTGCCCGTCACACCGCAGACGCAATCGCCGAGCTATCGTCTCGCCTTTGCCGACGAGGAATTTCTGTGTCGCGACGAACTGCGCCCGGTGCGGTTGCAACTGGAGCTCCTGAAGTTCGACATGCTGCTGGATCAGCACCAGATCGACCAGACCATCGTGCTGTTTGGCGGGGCCCGCATTCCCTCCCCGGCGGAGAAGGACAAGGCCCGGACGAAGACCCTCGCCGACCTGTCGCATTTCTATGACGAGGCCCGCACCTTCGCGCAGATCATGACGCGCAAGTCGAAGGCCACCGGAAACCGCGACTACGTGGTCTGCACCGGCGGCGGGCCGGGTGTCATGGAAGCGGGCAACCGGGGGGCGGAAGACGAGGGCGGCGTGTCCATCGGTCTCAACATCGTGCTGCCACATGAGCAGGCACCGAACCCCTATGTGACGCCGGACCTTGCCTTCAACTTCCACTACTTCGCGATCCGCAAGATGCACTTCCTGATGCGCGCACGCGCCATCTGCGTCTTCCCCGGCGGCTTCGGCACGCTGGACGAGATGTTCGAGGCGCTGACCCTGATCCAGACCGGGCGCATGAAACGGGTGCCGTTCCTGCTGTTCGGGCGAACGTTCTGGGAGACGATCATCAACTGGGAGGCCCTCGCCGAAGCGGGCACGATCAGCGAGAAGGACCTGGAACTGTTCCGCTTTGTCGAGACGGCGCAGGAAGCGGCGGAGCTGATCGAGAACTGGGAAGTGGAGCCGGCGCGGAGCGACATCCCCGGACGGTAAACAGCCGCCCTCTGAAACGGAAAAACGCGCAGCGGGGCCGCTGCGCGTTTTTTCTTGTCCGGTGGTCGGGGCCCGTCAGGTGCTTTGCGCGGCCTCGGCCATCTCGCCCTGTTCGACCCAGCGGGCGATGACACCCCGGGCCAGCGCCTCGTCGCGGTTCTCCACCGCCTGCCGCAGATCCTTGAGCGCGGTGGCGATCTCGAATTCCGACAAGTAGCCTTCCTGCGCCCGCAGGATCTTCGCGTGCGGGGTGGTCAGCATGTCCGGGGAAATCAGCAACTCTTCATGCAGCTTCTCGCCGGGGCGCAGGCCGGTCACCTTGATCTCGATGTCGCCCTGCGGGTTCTCGCCGTCCTTCACGGTGAAACCGGCACCTTCGATCATCTGGCGGGCCAGCTTCTTGATCGGCACCGGATCACCCATGTCGAGCACGAAGACATCGCCGCCCCGGGCAAAGGACCCGGCCAGCAAAACGAGGCGGGCGGCTTCGGAAATGGTCATGAAATACCGGGTGACTTCGCCGTGAGTCAGCGTCACCGGCCCGCCACGGGCGATCTGCTCCTCGAAGAGCGGGATCACCGAGCCGGAGGAGCCGAGCACGTTGCCGAAGCGGACCATGGAAAAGCGGGTTCCGGTGCTGCGGGTGGCAAGGTCCTGGATCAGCAACTCGGCAAGCCGCTTGGAGGCCCCCATGACGTTGGTCGGGCGCACGGCCTTGTCGGAGGAGACGAGGATGAAACGGTCGACACCGCAATCGCGGGCGGCATCGGCGATCACCTTTGTCCCGAGCACGTTGTTGTTGAGACCGGCCAGCGGGTTCATCTCGACCAGCGGCAGGTGCTTGTAGGCGGCGGCATGCAGGACCACGTCGACCTTGTGCTCGATCATCACGTCACGCATCAACTGGTCGTTGAGGACGGAGCCGAGCACCGGCACGATGGACATGCCCGCGCTGATGTCGCGCAGTTCCTTGTCGATGTTGTACAACGCCAGTTCCGAATGCTCGATCAGCACGATGCAGGACGGCTTGCAAGCGATCAGCTGGCGGCACAGTTCGGAGCCGATGGAGCCGCCCGCGCCGGAGACGAGGATGCGGCGGCCGGTATAGGCGTGGCTGACGCCCGGCAGTTCGTTTTCGAGCCGGTTGCGGCCGAGAAGATCGTCCAGAGACACCGGCGAGACCCGGGATTCGAGTTCGCCCTTGCCGACCAGCTCGGCAAAGGACGGCAGCGCGTGCACCTCGCAGCCGTAGCTGCGGACCTTGTGCGCGATTCTCGCCAGCTGCGGTGCGCGCATGGAGGGCATGGCGAGGACGACGCGGTCGATGTCCTTCTCTACGATCAGGTCCTTGATCCGTGCCGGGGCATAGACGCGCAGGCCGGAAATCGTCGAGCTTTGCAGCGTCGGGTTGTCGTCGATGAAGGCGACGGCCTGGATCACGTTGTCCTGGCGCAGGGCGGCGACGAGTTGCTGGCCAGTCTGGCCTGCGCCGTAGATCAGCACCCGCATCCGCGTCTTGCCGCGGCGATAGATCTCCAGCGTGACCTGCAGCAGCGCCACGCGCCAAGTGGCGGCCATGACCAGAAGGAGCAGCGAGAAGATCAGGAAGACGCCGACCGGCAGCGTACCGCCGAGCGCCGAGTCGAGCACGACCCCGGCAATCGCGAGCATCCCGGCATAGCCGCCGGTGCGGATGATACCGCGAGTCTCGTAAGCGGCCAGCTTGATCGCAGGCAACCCGAGCCACCAGGAAATGCCGATTCCCGCGCCGATCATGCCGAGCATGAGGGTCGACTGTTCGGATATCGTGGCAAGATCGGCGTGGACCGACGCTTCGAGGGCTATGGCGAGGCAAAAGGCGATCGGAATGAAAATTGCGTCGATCAGCGTAAAGACAATCTGCTTTTGCTGACGGGAAAGGGCCGTGACAAGTTCGTAAAACATGCGTCTTTTAGTCCCCTGCGGTAGCCGCTCTCAAGGCGACTTGCCACACTCTTTATCGTTGTACGGCCCTGCAAACTGCCCGTTGCACCACCCGTTAAGGGAGTAGCCGCTTCTTTCAGACCTATCTAGAGGGATGCCTATTTATGACGCAAGCACTCAATTTCTGCACATGCACATTCAAGCGGATTTCCACCGGAAATGTGCAAACATGCATCGAAATCGCGCGTCTGACCGGTTTTGCGTGTCGAATTTATGACACTTCCCGAAAGTTGCCGTGACTTCCGCAGGATGGTTGGCCCGGCGCAAACTCGCTCTTTCACACGGGAGCACTACACTGTATGCAGCGCGCCAGCCGGACGGCCGGACGGGCCGGATCGGAGACAGGAACCTGAAGGAGGGCCAAATGGGCTATAGGGTCGTCGTCGCGGGCGCCACGGGCAACGTGGGCCGCGAAATGCTGAACATCCTCGCCGAGCGCGAGTTCCCGGTTGATGAGATCGCTGCGCTGGCATCGCGCAAATCTCTCGGCACCGAGGTGAGCTTCGGCGACAAGACCCTCAAGACCCAGGACCTCGCAACCTTCGACTTCACCGGCTGGGACATCGCGCTCTTCGCCGTGGGCTCCGGCCCGACGAAGGAATACGCGCCCAAGGCTGCGAGCCAGGGCTGCGTCGTGATCGACAACTCTTCGCTCTACCGCTACGACCCGGACGTTCCGCTGATCGTGCCGGAAGTGAACGCGGACGCGATCATGGGCTATACCAAGAAGAACATCATCGCCAATCCGAACTGCTCGACCGCACAGATGGTCGTGGCACTCAAGCCGCTGCACGACCGTGCGAAGATCAAGCGCGTGGTCGTCTCGACCTACCAGTCGGTCTCCGGTTCCGGCAAGGAGGGCATGGACGAGCTGTGGGAGCAGACCAAGGCCGTCTACAACCCGGTGAAGGACGTGCCGCCGTCGAAGTTTACCAAGGAAATCGCCTTCAACGTCATTCCGCACATCGACGTCTTCCTTGATGACGGCTCCACCAAGGAAGAGTGGAAGATGGTCGCGGAAACGAAAAAGATCGTCGATCCCAAGATCAAGGTCACGGCGACCTGTGTGCGGGTGCCGGTATTCGTCGGGCACTCCGAAGCCATCAACATCGAGACCGAGGATTTCCTCGATGAGGACGAGGCGCGCGACATCCTGCGCGAGGCGCCGGGCATCGTGGTGATCGACAAGCGCGAGGACGGCGGCTACGTAACGCCGAAGGAATGCGTCGGCGATTTCGCCACCTTCATCAGCCGTATCCGTCAGGATTCGACCATCGAAAACGGCCTGAACCTGTGGTGTGTGTCCGACAACCTGCGCAAGGGCGCGGCGCTGAACGCGGTGCAGATCGCCGAGGTGCTGGGCCAGCGAGCCCTGAAGAAAGGCTGATATTTTTCGGCGGAAACATGGGAAGGACGGTGCGGGTGACCGCATCGTCCTTTATGCATTCCTAAGCCGGTGTATCAAAGTATACCGCGCGTAATGCCTCTGGCCGCCCCGCTATCCGTCCCTTTGCTGGTGCGGATTTGTCTAAAATGTTATCTTCTCTTCAGCGGCAGAAAGCCGGTGTTCCCCAGGCCAGAATGGCGGTTTCCAGGTTCTGCAACAGACTGCCTCTCTCTCTCACTCCGGCAGCTCGGAAGCCGGACTAGTCTGCATTCTGGCGCGGTGTGCTCACACTCTCGTCTCTCCGGAAACGCCGCGCCGGAAATGTGTCATGACCTCGGCCGCATTTGGTCATTGCGAGGTCACAAACACCGCCCACCCTCTCCGATGTGAAGACGCCGCGGCCCCGGGCAAAACCGGGGACCAACAGACGGCGTCCGGCAGATCAGGAGCAGTTCATGACCGATACCCTTGTCGAAATCATCCGCGCGCGCCGTTTGCGCGCCCTCTCACACATCAAGGCCGCCCCGCGCCGTACCCGGCCCAGCCGCGTTCCGCTGTTCAAGCGGGAGGCAATGACAGGGCAGGTCGGAACGAAACAGGCGGCGTGAGCGGCTGCGTTACTGCTGGGTCATCGGGTTCGCGGAGGGGAACGGCAGCCCGAAACGCCGCCTCAACTCCGCGTAGGGCACACCGAGTTCCGAGGCACGGCAGATCACCTTGCCGTCCGCGCGGTGGCAGAGCGTGAGCCTCTCGCCCTGGGGCCGCAGCACATATCCCTTGAGCAGCAGACGCCCCTGGAGTTCCGCCCAGCCGCGTGCAGCGTGGAAGTCCTGGGAAATGCGGTCCCGGACGAGAGCCTGCCGATCCTCGTCGGATTGCGGCTCGGTCCGGGGTCGCCCGCTTCGCAGGAATACCGCGCCAGATGTGGCGAGGGGGTCATCGGGAACGTGGCTGGGGCGATCGAAGAGTTGCATGTCCGTAGCTATTCCACAGAGTGGTTAAGGCACCGTTGCCAGACCGTTCGCAATTGATAGAACTTTGCCGCATTTTCGCCTTTTTCTGCTGTGACGCTGAAATGTGCAGTCAAGGAGACGAGCAATGCGTCATCAAACCGAAGATCAGGCCGGTTGGGCCGACGCGGCAGCAGAGGCCGGACTTCCCGATCCGCGAGATTGCGAAACACTGTTTCTGCTCCGCGGTTTTCTCACCCCGATATTCGAGGCCGCCGAGAGTTGGTCATCCCTGACCACGGCGCTCGCGACGAAAGGCTACGGGTTGGCCTTCCGCGAAGGCCATCTCGTGATTCTCGACGAAGCGGGCCGCGGCCTGTGCACGGGCAGCGCCCTCGGCGTGCCGCTGCGCAGTCTGGCGAAACGGATGGGCCGGCCCTGCGTGCGTGCCTCCCTGGACGGACACGCAGGCACGCTGCACTGAGTTAAGAGCCGGTATCAGACCGGCTTGTACTCGCCACTCGCAGGGTCGAGGTATTCGAGCCCGCCCTCGCCGATATCGGTCCAGAGACCATGCAGGGTCAACTCGCCCTCGGTGACCGCCTTTTCCACGAAGGGAAAGGTCATCAGGTTCTGGATCGAGACGATGACCGATTCCTTCTCCAGCGCCCGTGCCTCGACCTTTGGATCGGCATCCTTCAGCCGCTGATACCCGGGACGCAGGATATCCATCCAGCGGCCGACGAAGGAGGTGCTCTCCTCCAGCTGCGGCGCATGCCCTTCGCACATGTCGAGACAGCCCTGCACGCCGCCGCATTGCGAATGCCCGAGCACGATCACATGCGCCACCTTGAGCGCCGTGACCGCGAATTCCACCGCGGCGCTGGTGCCGTGCTGGTTGCCGTCCGGCTCATAGGGTGGCACGAGGTTGGCGATGTTGCGGTGTATGAAGAATTCACCCTGGTCGGCACCGAAGATGGATGTGACGTGGACACGGCTGTCGCAGCAGGAAATCACCATGGCCCGTGGGCGCTGGCCCTCGTTGGCAAGGCGGCGATACCACGCGCTGTTCTCCGAATAGTTGGTGGCTTTCCAGCCGTGGTAACGCTGAACGAGGTATCCGGGGAGCGGACGAACCGGGTGCATGGCTTTCCTCCTGCAATGTCACGACAAAACTAGCCTGCGATACCCGGAATTCGAGGCGAATTCGAGCGAAAACATCCGTCCGGGATAACCTTTTGGGAAGGTCGACGGTGCATGTTGCATCAGCCGTGGGGGCCAACCGAATGGGGTGAGATGTGAAAGATGTGACCTATCTGGCACCGGCCGAAGAGCCGCGCGTTGAGCAGGGCCAGATCGAAACGCTGCGAAATGATCTGGGTCTGCACGCGGCGGAGGATGTTGTGTGTCGCGCCATGGAAGAATTGGCGCACAGGCTGTGTCAACTCCAGGAGCAGTCGATCCGCGGCCCGCGCGAGGAGTTGCACAAGGGGCTGCGCGCGCTTGGAGCGATTGCCGATCAGATCGGCCTGCAAAGCCTGTCGAAGGTGGCGCGGGACGTGATGGTCTGCATCGAGTTCGGCGATGCGGTCGCGGAGGCGGCGACGATTGCCCGTCTGGTCCGAATGGGCGAGAGCTCGCTGGCCATGCTCTGGGACCTGCAGGAGTTTTCGGTCTGAGCCCTTGCAGTTGCCAACTGCCCCGATAGGCTGTGCGGCAACCGGATGAGGACACCCGATGACCCTGAGTTTTGCCCCCGCAGAGGCCGAAAGCCTTCCCCTGACGATCCTCGACCCTCAGTCGCTCGACGGCTGGCTGGCGGAACAGGATGATGCAACCCGGACCTGGGTCAAGGCGACCGGGTTCGGCGGAGCAATCGGTTCGGTCCTCATTCTGCCCGGGACTGGTGGTGCGCCGGTCGGGGCACTGGCCGGGTACGGGACGGCGGAGCAGCGCGCGCGGCAACGGTTTGTCTTGGCTGCTGCGGCAACCGCATTGGCGCCAGGCGTCTACCATCTCGCCAACGCTCTGCCGGACGACCGGCTGGAGCGTGAGGCGCTTGGCTGGTTGCTGGCCGGGTATGGGTTTTCCCGCTACCGCGAGAGCACGCCGAATTGCGCGGGCCTGAAGGCGCCGGCGGGGCTTGATGCCGCGCGTCTGGAAATCCTTGCCAATGCCGAGGCGCTGACCCGCGATCTCGTCAACACGCCGGCATCCGACATGGGGCCGGAGCATCTGGAAGAGGCGGCAAGGGTTCTGGCCGAGGCTCATGGCGCGGCGATGACCGTCACGCGCGGGGATGACCTCCTGCAGGCAAACTTCCCGATGATCCACGCCGTGGGACGCGCTGCGGAACAGGCGCCGCGCCTGATCGACATGCGCTGGGGCGACCGCGGGCCGAGGCTGACCCTGGTCGGCAAAGGAGTCTGCTTCGACACCGGCGGTCTCGACATCAAGAATGCCGCCTCCATGGGACTGATGAAAAAGGACATGGGCGGGGCGGCGAACGTGCTGGGCCTTGCCCGGATGATCATGGCGACCGGGTTGCAGGTGCGTCTAAGGGTGCTGATCCCGGCGGTGGAAAACGCCATTGCCGGCAATGCCTTCCGCCCCCAGGACATCCTGACCGCCCGCAACGGCCTGACTGTCGAGATCAACAACACCGACGCCGAGGGGCGGCTGGTGCTGGCGGATGCCCTGGCGTTCGCGGCGGAGGAAGAGCCTGACCTGATGCTTTCCATGGCGACGCTGACCGGCGCCGCGCGGGTGGCCGTCGGCCCGGACCTCGCGCCGTTCTTCACCGATGACGAAACCTTCGCGTCCGCGCTGGCAGGGGTATCCGACGCCGCGGCGGACCCAGTCTGGCGCATGCCCTTCCACGAGCCCTACGAGGCGCTGATCGAGCCGGGCATTGCCGACCTCGACAACGCCCCGAAAGGCGGCTTCGCCGGTTCGATCACCGCCGCGCTCTTTCTGCGGCGGTTCACAAAGGGTGCGAAATCCTACGCGCATTTCGACATCTATTCGTGGCAACCCAGCCCCGCTCCGGGTCGTAGCAAAGGTGGGTTGATGCAGGGGCCGAGGGCAATCCTCGCGGCGCTGCCAAAGGTTCTGGACCTCTGATGGACCGCAGGATCACACCGTTCAACGGCCGCGTGGCGCATCTGTCCCTCAAGGGGCAGGTCGAGGCGGAGCGGTTCGTCGAAGGCGATCGGGCGGTTGTGGTTTGGGGGACGGTTGACCTCTTTCCGTCGGAAAGCCGGGCTTGTGCCATGGACCGGCAACTGCTCCTCGGAGAAGCGCTCCGGGTCCTCGAATACCGCGAGGGCTGGGCCTTTGTCCGTGCCTGCAAGGATGGGTACTGCGGGTGGACGAGTGCGCGGCACGTCACGACGGAGTTTGTTCCGGGGGCCACGCACCGGGTCTCCGCCCGGCTGACCCATGGCTATCTGGAGCCGGATTTCAAAGTCACTTGGCGTTTTCGGGAATTGCCGATGGGTGCGCAGCTGCATGTGTTCGACACAACGGACCGCTGGGCGCGCGTCGCCGTTCCGGCTGCATCCGACGCCGTCGACAGGGACCGTGGATACTATGAACGCTTCGTTCCGGCCAGCCATCTCCGTGCATTGACGGACCCGGAGCCGGACCCCGTCGCCGTCTCCGAGCGCCTGCTTGGCACGCCCTACCTCTGGGGCGGCAATTCCAGTCCGGGGATCGACTGCTCCGGCCTTGTGCAGATGGGTTGCACGCTCTGCGGAATCCCATGCCCCGGCGACAGCGACATGCAATTCCGGGAACTGGGCGAAACCCTGCCGCCCGGAACACCGCCCCAGCGCGGCGATCTGATGTTCTGGAAAGGCCATGTGGCCTGGGTCGCGGACCCGGACACCCTTCTTCATGCAAATGTGCATCACATGGCTGTCGCTTACGAGCCGATCAACGACGCCATTGACCGCATCCGTGCACAGGGGGACGGTGAGGTGACGC
Organism: Tropicibacter sp. S64; assembly: GCF_049803835.1. Taxonomy (NCBI): domain Bacteria; kingdom Pseudomonadati; phylum Pseudomonadota; class Alphaproteobacteria; order Rhodobacterales; family Roseobacteraceae; genus Tropicibacter; species Tropicibacter sp. S64. Next base: position 112,638 of record NZ_JBNAGK010000010.1, read on the forward strand.
GCCATGCGCGCGTGATGCCTTAAGGAGCCCGCCATGCCCTCCGATCCCTTCTTTCACCCGGTTTCCGGCTTCGACCTTCCGCGCTTTGCCGGGGTGCCGACCTTCATGCGGCTGCCGTACCTGCCGCCAGAGCATGAAAGATTGGCAGATGTGGATATCGGCCTGATCGGCGTGCCGTGGGACAGCGCCACGACGAACCGCCCGGGGCCGCGCCACGGGCCAAGGCAGTTGCGCGATGCCTCGACGATGATCCGGGCGCAACATGGCGAGACCGGCGTGCGGCCCTTCGAGACGGTGAACTGCGCTGATCTGGGCGACGTCGGGCCGAACCCGGCTGATATCCAGGACTCCATGCGGCGGATCACCGCGTTCTATGACCGTCTCGTGAGCCTCGACATCCGGCCCCTGACGGCGGGCGGGGATCACCTGACCTCGCTGCCGGTGCTGCGCGCGTTGGCGAAGGACGAACCGCTCGGCATGATCCACTTCGACAGCCACACGGACCTGTTCCACTCTTATTTTGGCGGCACTCTCTACACCCACGGCACGCCGTTCCGCCGGGCGGTGGAGGAGGAATTGCTCGATCCCCGCAGGGTCATCCAGATCGGCATTCGCGGAACGATGTACGACAGCGAGGACCGCGATTTTGCCGAGAGCGTCGGCATTCGCGTGGTGCCGATCGAGGAGTTCTTTGCCCGGGGCATCGCGGATGTGATGGCAGAGGCGCGGGAGATCGTCGGGGATATGCCGACCTACGTCAGCTACGACATCGACTTCGTCGATCCGGCGTTTGCTCCGGGGACGGGGACGCCGGAAGTCGGCGGTCCGAACAGCTTTCAGGCATTGCAGGTCTGCCGTGAACTCTACGGCGTGAATATCGTGGGCGCGGATCTCGTGGAGGTCTCGCCGCCCTTCGATGCGTCGGGTGGAACGGCCTTCCTCGGGGTTTCGATCCTGTTCGAGTTGCTTTGCGCGATGGTCGCGGACTGAGGGGGACGCTTTCTTGAAAAGAAAGCGGATCGAAATCCTTGCAGGATTTCGGCGCCAGCCTCAGTCGAAGAGACCCTCGGGCGGATCGGCGACGATGCGTCCGGCGGCCAGGTCCACGGTTGGAACGACCGCTTGCGTGAACGGCAGCAACACGGTGGTGCTCTTGCCCGGAACGATCAGCTCCAGAAGATCCGCCGCGCCGTGGTTCAGCACTGCCTTGACCTTTCCCAGCTCGACCCCTCCAGCGTCATACACCGTGAGGCCCATCAGGTCCGTGTAATAGTATTCGTCATCGGGCAGCTGCGGCAGGCGCTCCCGGGGTGCAAAGAGGCGCAGACCCTTCAGGGCATCGGCCTCTTCCTTGCTGCGCACGCCGCTGACGCGGGCTGCAAAGCCGTTGTTGATCTCGCGGGTGATCTGGAGGTCGAAAGTCCCGGTGCCATCTTCGCGGCACAGCGGCGTGTAGTCGGCAATGGCAAGGGGATCGGCGGTGAAGCTCTTGAGGCGCACCTCGCCGTGGACCCCGAAGGCCCCGGCCAAAGCGCCGACGCAGATCAGCTCACTCATCGCTCACCCTTCAATAGTAGAAACGCTCCGCGGCAGCGCGGAGCAGATGCTGCCGGGCAACCATTCGCCGCCCTTGGCGAGGCAGCGCTCGGCCTGCGCGTTGCGCTCGAAGAGCATGCCCGCAACGAAAGCGATCAGCAACAGGACAAACAGACGGATCATGCGCATCCTGCCTCTTTGGAACTGGTACCCCGGCAGGCCGGTGGGCGACCTGCCGGGGCGGGTTTCCGAAGGAGGATTACTCTTCGGAAGCCGCTTCTGCAGCAGCGGCGGCCTTGGCGGCCTTCTCCTCTGCGCGGTCCTGGGCCTTCTTGCCCGGGACGGCTTTCTTCGGGTTGTTGCGCTCGGTCTTGGCGGTCACGCCAGCGGCTTCGAGGAAGCGGGCCACACGGTCGGTGGTCTGCGCGCCCTGGCCGAGCCAGTACTGGATGCGCTCGACGTCCATCTGGACGCGCTCTTCGCTGTCCTTGGCGAGCAGCGGGTTGTAGGTGCCGAGCTTCTCGATGAAGCGGCCATCGCGCGGCATGCGGCTGTCGGCAGCCACGATGCGGTAGAAGGGGCGCTTCTTGGAGCCGCCACGGGCGAGACGGATTTTGATAGCCATTGTGTTTCTCCTTTGGAATGGCAGGTCGGGCGGGAGGTCCGCCGTCAGGATTGGTGTTGTTCGTGGTGCTTGATGACTTCCTGAATGACGAAATTCAGGAATTTCTTGGCAAACTCCGGGTCGAGATCGGCCTGGAGCGCCAGATCCTGGAGCCGCGCGATCTGTTTCTCTTCGCGCGCGGGATCGGATGGCGGGAGGTCGTGCTGTGCCTTGAGCACACCCACGGCCTGCGTGTGTTTGAAGCGCTCGGCCAGCGTAAAGACGAGAATCGCGTCCAGCCTGTCGATGCTGTCGCGGTGTCCCTTGAGGAGCGTGGCGGCGCGGGAGACGACGTCGTCAGTCAATGGCAAAGCCTTTCGGTTTGAACAGCGGGTCCTGGTAGTGGGCGATTTCCATGGCGATGCCATGGCCGGTCTGCCCCTGAAGCTGCGCGAGGGTCGGGTGGCGGTAGACCGCGTCATTGCCGTCGACGGACGGAGCCGCGTGGTCCTTGGCGCAGCCGAGCCGCTCCGCGAGGCGGATCGAATCGAGGTTTTTCGGGTCGATGTAGCTGACCGCCGTCTCCCAGCCGCCTTCGGTGTAGAAATACCGCCGCACCCGGTCCGTGGCCTCCAGCGCATAGCCCTTGCCGGCCTTGTCCGGCCAGATGATCCAGGCGATCTCGCGCTCCGGCCATTTCGCCGGAAACCAGCCGCCCGCCATGCCGACGGTCTCCTCGGTTTCCTTGAGGTGAACCATCCACATGCCGTAGCCGCGGATCTCCCAATGGCCGATTTCGGAGGCATACAGCATCCAGGTCTCGTAGGCATTGAGCGGGCCGCCCATGAAGCGGGAGCGGTAGGAGGCGAAGGTCGCCTTGAAGGCGGAGTAATCCTCCGGCTTCGGCCCGCGCAGCACGAGGCGCTTCGTCTCCAGAACGGGAATCGACTTGTGACCCATCACGCGCCTCCCGAGTTGAGGTGGCGATAGACCAGCGTGTCGTCGAGCAACGCTTCGGCAGTGGGGTCGCGGCGCGCGCCGACACGCTCCATCAGGGCGATGCAGCGGGCATTCTCCGGCGCGACGTAGCTCACCACGCTCTCCCACTTCAGCTGGGTGAAGGCATGGTCGCGGGCGGCTTCAAGCGCCTCGGCGGCGTAGCCCTGGCCTTCGGCTTCCTCGGCGAGGAAGACGCCAAGCTCCGCCTCGGGATCGTCCCACTCGTAGCCCAGCAGCACGAAACCGGCGGAGGGTGTCGTCAGCGCGTCGATGGTCCAGAGCCCGTGGCCATGCAGCAGCCAGAGCGCGGTGTAATTCGTAAACTCTCGCCAGGCCTGCTCGCGGGTGAACGGCCCACCCATGAAGCGCGCGCGTTCGCTTTCGTAGATCTTGGCGTAGACCTTGAAGTCGTAGATCCGCGGGCCGCGCAGTTGCAGTCGGCGGGTGTCGAGCACGGGCACCTTTCCGCAGAGCCGGGCGGCGGCGCGGGCACCGGGACCGGGGCGGTGCTCCTCGCAGGGCATGGGGGCAAGCGTCGTCATGCCAGCGCCTCCGGCCCCGGGTGCCGCCAGAGTTCGTCGGTCCCCATGTTCTCGTTTTCGTAGGTGCGCTCGTAGACTGCGCCCATGCGGGCGGCGAGCGCCTTGGAGCGGGCATTCGACGGCACGATGTTGGAGGTCAGCGTCGTGAACCCGAGGTCGTCGTAGGCCCACTGGCGCACGCGCATCGCGGCCTCGTAGGCGATGCCCTTGCCCTCGAACCCGTCGAAGACGACATAGCCGACTTCCGGCTCTGGCCAGGTCTCGGGGTTCCAGATGCCGCTGATCCCGGCGGGCTGGCCGCTCGTCTTGTCCTCGATCACGAAATAGCCGTAGCCGTGCCAGTGCCAATGCCCGACGTTGAGCGCGAACCAGCGCCAGGCGTCGCCACGCTTCGCGATATGGCCGAAGCCTTCGCTGCGGTCCTTGTCCTGAAGGAAGGCGATCACCGCCTCCGCGTCCTCGCGGCGCGGGCCGCGCAGGATGAGCCGTTCCGTCTCGAGACGCGGGGCACTCGTGAGGGGAGGGCAAGTTCCGTCGACGGAACTTGCAACGGTCATCGACGACTTTTGCAGCGCGGGACTCATGCGTAGGCCTCCGGATTGCCGTCGGTGTCCGGCATGTGCCGGTAGACCACGGTCTCGTCGGAGGTCTCGCCTTTCGGCAGCGCGGCGTTCGGATCATGGACCGCGCCAAGCCGCTGCGCCAGCGCAAGGGAGCGCGTATTTGACGGATGAATGTACGACACCAGCGTTGCAAAGCCCTGCGCCCAGGCCCAGTGCAGCGCGGCCAGCGCCGCTTCGAAAGCGTAGCCCTTGCCCTCGCCCTTTGCGAGGAAGGTCCAGCCGATCTCCGTCTCCGGGAAGTGCGGCGGGCGGGTGATGGCCACCTGTCCTAGGAACTCTCCGCCCTTGGTGTCGACGCCCCAGCCGCCGTGACCCATCAGGTCCCAACTGCCGACCTCGCTTGCAAAGCCGTACCACAGATGCGTCTCGCTCCCCGGCGTTCCGACATAGGCCGCCCGGTCGCTCCGGAAGAACTCCCAGAGCGGGGGCATGTCGGCGAGGACATGCGGGCGCAGCGTCAGGCGCGGGGTATGCAGGACGGGGGCGGGCATTTACTTCTTCTTGCCGAACCCCGACAGGCCCGACGGCAGGCCCATGCCCCCGCCAAGGCCGGGCAGCTTGCCGCTGACGCCCAGCTGTTTTGCCGCCGCTTCCAGCGCTTTCGGGTCCATTTGCGACGGGTCCATGCCAGCCAGTTCCGGGGGCATGCCGCCTTTGCCGAACATGCCCTTCATGGCCTGTTTCAGCATGCCGCCTTTGCCCATCTTGCCCATCTTCTTCATCATGTCGGACATCTGGCGCTGCATCTTCAGCAGCTTGTTGAGGTCCGCGACCTCCATGCCCGAGCCCGCCGCGATGCGTTTCTTGCGCGAGGCCTGCAGGATCTGCGGGTTGGCCCGCTCCTGCTTGGTCATGGAGTTGATGAGGGCGATCTGCTGGCGCAACATCTTGTCGTCGATCCCGGCCTCGCCGGCCTGCTTCGCCATCTTCCCCATGCCGGGCATCATCTGCATCATGCCCTCCATGCCGCCCATCTTGATCATCTGTTCGAGCTGCATCTTCAGGTCGTTCATGTTGAACTGACCCTTCTGGAAGCGCTTCATCATGCGCTCGGCCTGCTCGACCTCCAGCGTCGCCTGTGCCTTCTCGACCAGAGCGACGATGTCGCCCATGCCGAGGATGCGGCCCGCGATACGCTCCGGCTCGAAGGTCTCGAGCGCGTCCATCTTCTCGCCAAGGCCGACGAACTTGATCGGCTTGCCGGTGACGGCCCGCATGGAGAGCGCGGCGCCGCCGCGGCCGTCGCCGTCCATCCGGGTCAGCACGACGCCGGTGATGCCGATGCGATTGTCGAAGTTCTCCGCCGTGTGCACCGCGTCCTGGCCCGTCAGGCCGTCGACCACCAGCAGCGTCTCGCGCGGGTTCGCCACGTCGCGCACGGCCTCGACCTGCGCCATCAGCTCCTCGTCGATGGAGAGGCGGCCCGCAGTGTCGAGCATGTAGACGTCATAGCCGCCGAGTGCCGCCTGCGTCTTTGCCCGCTTGGCAATCGCGACGGGCTGCTCGCCCTTGACGATGGGCAGGGTGTCGACGCCGATCTGCTTGCCGAGGATCTCCAGCTGCTCCATGGCCGCCGGGCGATTGACGTCGAGCGAGGCCATCAGGACCTTCTTGCCGTCGCGCTCCTTCAGGCGCTTGGCGAGTTTCGCCGTCGTGGTGGTCTTGCCGCCGCCCTGCAGGCCGACCATCAGGATCGGTGCCGGGGGCGAATCAATGCGCAGGGTTCCGGGCTCGCCTTCGCCCGCCAGAACGCCGATCAACTCGTCATGGACGATCTTCACGACCTGCTGGCCCGGGGTCACCGACTTCGTCACCGCTTGCCCGGTCGCCTTTTTTTCCACCGATTTGACGAAATTTCGGGCAACGGGCAGCGACACGTCCGCTTCGAGCAGAGCGACGCGCACCTCGCGCAGGGCGATTTTCACGTCGTCGGCGGACAGCGCACCCTGCTTGGTGAGCCGGTCGAACACGCCGCCAAGGCGATCGGATAGAGTCTCGAACATGAGGGACACCCCTCCTTCTGTGATCCTGATGCAACCCAGATAGGTCTGCGCCGCCTGCTTCTCAAACCCCGAAGACCGCAACCGGGGCCGTTTGCGCCAAGCCTGCACGGCTCTGCGCAAAACAACAAACGCCCCCGTGGGCGCAACGCGCTGACGGAGGGCGATCCCGGGCGAGGCCCATGGGACCGGAAGAACATGGCTCTCCCGGAAGATTGCCCGCGGGCGTACGCGCCGCGACGCAAAGAGTCAAGTTTCATGTATAAATGGTGGCAAAGGCGGCGGAAATCCGGCAAAAACCGCAAGGGGAAACGGCAAGTGATGCAGGATGAGAACAATCGTGCGGAACATCGCCGGTCTTCGCGCAATCAGAGTTTTACTTTTGTCTTTTTCTGTGGAAGTTGCTAACTTGGCGACCAAACGTCTCTAATGGAGTATACCATGAACAAGTTCATCCTGGCGACCGCAACTGTCGCTCTGTCCGCCTCGGCCGCCTTCGCAGGCTCCTACGGCAACACCGCTGTTGACGACGACGACCCCTATGTTCCGGTCGCAGCGGCAAGCTCGTCCGCACCGGGCCTCGCAACCGCAGCTGCCGTTCTCGGTGGTGTGGTTGTCGTCGGCGCGCTGGCGAACAACGGCGGCGGTTCGGGCAGCGGCAACACCCCGGGCACCACGACCACGACCAACTGAGGTCGGCGTAGCCACTTGATATAAAAGTCTTTCGGCTCTTCAGGGCCGGAAGGCCAGATTGTGCCGACGGTCCTCGTGATCGTCGGCATTTTTTTTGCCTTTCTGCCCGGATGCGGAGCCGGATCGGGTCAGGGCCCTTGTCATTCCGGGCCGCAAATGAAGGTAATGTGCCCAAGGACAGACAATCCGGGACAGGCCACATGAACAATTGGGACGAGGTCCGCACAGCCTTTCACGTGGCGCGGCTGGGAACGGTCAGCGGCGCGGCCGAGGCGCTTGGCGTGCACCATGCCACAGTGATTCGCCACATAGATGCGCTCGAGCAGCGTCTCGGGGTGAAACTCTTCCAGCGCCATGCCCGGGGGTACACCGCCACGGAGGCCGGGCAGGACCTGCTGCGGGTCGCCAAGACCACCGACGAGCAGTTCCACCAGCTCGAGGGCCGGATCAAGGGGCGGGGCAGCGATGTGTCCGGCGAGCTTCTGGTCACATCGCTCGTGGCTTTTGCGCCGCTGATGGTCGGTGCGCTCTCCAGCTTCCGGGTGAAGTATCCCGACGTGATCGTGCGCTACCTCACCGATGACCGGGTGTTCCGGCTCGAATACGGCGAGGCGCATGTCGCGTTGCGGGCCGGTCGGCAGCCGCAGGAGCCGGACAACGTGGTCCAGCCGTTCACCCGGCAGGAAATCGGCCTCTATGCCAGCCAGACCTACATCCAGCAGCACGGCATGTTGAAAAGCGAGGCCGACCTCGCCGAGCATTATTTCGTCTGCCACGATGACATTGCGAACCGGGCGCCGTTCCACCTCTGGCTCTGGAATGCGGTGCCGCATGAACGGGTCGTCTTCCGCACCACGGACAGCCGCGTGACCGAACGCGCGGTGCTCGAGGGTGCCGGAATCGGGTTCTTGGGCGCCCGGGAGGCGGCGATGCATCCGGAGCTGGTCCAGGTGATGGCCCCGCGCGAGGACTGGACCTCGCCGCTGTGGCTGGTGACCCATGTAGACCTGCACCGCACCGCCAAGGTACAGGCGTTCCTGAACCATCTCAAGGAGTTCGCGGGAGAAGGCTCCGCCAGATGAGCGAAGCCGCCCGCGGGCACCTGGCGATGCTCTGCTTCTCGGCGCTCGTCGCAGGCAGTTTCTCGCTGGGTGGCCTGGCCGCGCCGTTCATCGACCCCACCGTCATGACCGCCCTGCGGTTCGTCATCGCGGCAGCGGCGATCTGGACCCTTGCGCTTGTCTCCGGCGGTGTCACGCGGCCGGTGTTCGCCGCGCCCTGGCGTTATCTGCTGCTGGCGGGGCTCTTTGCCTTCTATTTCGTCACCATGTTCGAGGGGCTCAAGACGGCGGCGCCGGTCAGCATGGCGGCCGTCTTCACCCTGAATCCGGCCCTGACGGCTGTGTTCGGATACGCGGTGGTCCGGCAGGTCACGACACCCTGGATGGCGCTGGCCATCGCCGTCGGCGGGGCCGGGGCGCTCTGGGTGATCTTCGACGGCAGCTGGACGGCGCTGCGGCTGTTCGAAATTGGCCGGGGCGAAACCATCTATTTCTGGGGCTGCATCGGGCACGCCCTGTACTCGCCACTGCTGCGCAAGCTGAACCGGGGTGAACCGGCGCTGGGATTCACGGCGATGATCGTGACCTCCGGGGCGCTGCTGCTGTCGCTTTGGGCAGGGCGGGACATCCTTGCCACGGACTGGGCCACCCTGCCGGGCGTGGTCTGGGTCACGATGGTTTACGTGGCGCTGGCCGCGACGGCGGTGACCTTCCTGATCCTGCGGTATGCCACGTTGCGTCTGCCCTCGGCCAAGGTGATGGCCTACACCTACCTGACACCGTCCTGGGTGATCCTGTGGGAGTTGGCCTTGGGGCAGGGGGTGCCGCACGCCATCGTCCTGCCGGGTGTGGCACTGACGGCGATGGCGCTGCTCATGTTGCTGAGGGAATAGCGGGGCGCAGCCCCGCCCTACACATCGTCGGCGCGTTCGGGAAGTTCCTGTGCAAGGAACCGCTCGAATGCGTCGAGGTGCACCGGCTCAAACTGGCCAAACCCCTGCATCCAGACCGAGGCATCGCGGAGCGCGTCCGGCTCCAGCTTGCACCATTTCACCCGCCCGCGTTTTTCCTGGCTGATGAGCCCGGCAGCGGTCAGCACCATCAGGTGTTTGGAAATCGCGGCGAGCGACATCTCGAACGGCTCGGCCACATCCGTCACCGCCATGTCATCCTCCAGCAGCATTGCGAGGATGCGGCGGCGGGTGCCATCGGCGAGGGCGGCAAAGACAGTGTCGAGGCGATCGCTCATGGCTTCCATAAGGCGTCTCAGCGGCAAGCCGTCAAGAGTGGCCTCGGAAAACTCAACCAGATCGTTGAATATGCCCAATCGGCGCAGGCCGCGGCCAACCGGCCTGCGGCACATTTTCCGCCGGTGTCCGCGTGGTGTCAAAATATATATAATTCAGAGCGTTATGTCCTGGTTGCCAAGTCTTAACAGCCTGTTGACTCACGCCCCCTCACAGCTTAGCACAGCCGCAACTCTCTGAAAGGGGTGCCCCGCGTGAGTGACACCGACCCGAAGGACAAGCTGAAGGCGCTCGAAGAGCGCATCAAGGCGGTCAAACGGTCGGAAGCCGGCGCGAAGGCACACCAGGAAGAGCACTACAGCCAGGCCAACATGGCGTGGCGGATGGTGACGGAAATGGTGGCCGGTCTCGGGATCGGCTTTGGCATCGGATACGGGCTCGACATGGTGCTGGGCACCATCCCGTTCCTCATGGTGCTGTTCACATTGCTGGGGCTTGCCGCGGGCATCAACGTCATGTTGCGCACCGCCAAGGAGTTCCAGCCGAAGGACCTGGTCGATCCGACCATGAAAGAGACAGGGGCCACCCGTTCGGGGGCCAGCGAAGGGGACAAAGATGGCGACTGAGACGCACGGCGCAGAAGCAGCAGCTCACGGCGCAGCCGAGGGCAGCAGCCTTGTTTTCCACCCGATGGACCAGTTCATCGTCAAGCCGCTCTTCGGTGACGGCCCGGTGGGTGCCTTCACCATCACCAACGTGACGCTGTGGCTGTTCCTCGCCGTTCTGGCGATCATCGGCCTCATGGTGCTCGGCACCTCGCGCCGCGCCATCGTGCCGACCCGCAGCCAGTCCATCGCGGAACTCGCCTACGGCTTCGTCCACAAGATGGTCGAGGACGTCACCGGCAAGGACGGTCTGAAGTACTTCCCCTACATCATGACCCTGTTCCTGTTCATCGTGACGGCGAACTTCCTCGGCCTGCTTCCGATGTCCTTCACCACCACCTCGCATTTCGCCGTGACCGTGGTCCTCGCACTGGCCGTCTTCCTGACCGTGACCGTGCTTGGCTTCGTCAAGAACGGCGCGAGCTTCCTCGGTCTGTTCTGGGTGTCCTCGGCACCGCTGGCGCTGCGTCCGGTGCTGGCGATCATCGAACTGATCTCCTACTTCGTGCGCCCGGTCAGCCACTCCATTCGTCTCGCCGGCAACGTCATGGCAGGTCACGCGGTGATCAAGGTCTTCGCGGGCTTCGCCGCCATCGCCGCGATCTCCCCGCTGTCCGTGGTGGCGATCACCGCCATGTACGGTCTCGAAATCCTCGTGGCTTTCATCCAGGCCTACGTGTTCACGATCCTGACCTGCGTGTACCTCAAGGACGCGCTGCACCCGCATCACTAAGGAATGGGTGGGTTGCAAACCCACCCTACCCCCCGAAACACCCCCTATCCAAACTTCCAATCGTAAGGAGAATTCTCATGGAAGGCGATCTCGCACACATCGGCGCAGGCCTCGCAGCAATCGGTTCCGGCGCAGCCGCAATCGGTGTGGGCAACGTGGCTGGCAACTTCCTCGCCGGCGCCCTGCGCAACCCCTCCGCCGCTGCTTCGCAGACGGCAACCCTCTTCATCGGTATCGCATTCGCAGAAGCGCTGGGCATCTTCGCCTTCCTCGTCGCGCTGCTGCTGATGTTCGCCGTCTGATCCACGGAACTCAAGATCCTTACGCGCGGGCGGCCCGGGCTCCTCTGAGCCGCCCGATGTAACGACAACGTTCCGACGGAGGACACTATGGCGACCGAAACCCACGGAGCAGAAGCCGCAGCCCAGGCTGTCAGCGCCTGCGTGGATTCCCATGGCTCCGCCATCGGGATGCCGCAACTTTGCGGCGAATGGATTCCCAACCAGGTCATCTGGCTGGTCATCACGCTTGTGGTGATCTTCTTTGTTCTCTCGCGCATCGCGCTGCCGAGGATTGCCTCGGTTCTGGCGGAACGTCAGGGAACGATCACCAATGACATCGCTGCCGCCGAACAGCTCAAGCGCAAGGCCGAAGAGGCCGAAGCCGCATATGAGAAGGCGCTGGCCGATGCCAAGGCCGAGGCACAGGCCATCGCGCAGAAAACGCGGGATGAGATCAAGGGCGAGCTCGACGCTGCCCTCGCCAAGGCCGACGAAGAAATTGCTGCCAAGGCAGCCGAATCTGCGAAGGCCATCGAAGAAATCCGCGCCTCTGCCGTGCAGGCGGTCGAGGATGTGGCCAAGGATACCGCAGCCGCCATCGTCGCCGCTCTCGGCGGTCAGGCGGACGACGCGGCCATCGCGGCGGCTGTGTCCAGCCGGGTAAAGGGGTAAGACACATGCGCAAGCTGATCATTCCCGCTGCCCTCGCCGGCACCATGGCAACCCCCGCGCTGGCGGCCTCCGGTCCGTTCTTCTCGCTGGGCAACACGAACTTCATCGTGCTGCTGGGCTTCCTGCTGTTCCTTGCGGTGCTGGTGTACTTCAAGGTGCCGAGCCTGTTGGCCAAGCAGCTGGACAAGCGGGCGGACGACATCCGCACCGAGCTGGACGAAGCCCGGGCCCTGCGCGAAGAAGCCCAGGCGCTTCTGGCAAGCTACGAGCGCAAGTCGCGTGAAGTGTCCGAACAGGCGGAGCGCATCGTCGCCCATGCCCGCGAGGAGGCAAAGATCGCGGCGGAGCAGGCCAAGGCCGAGATCGCCGACTCGATCCAGCGGCGCCTCGCCGGGGCCGAGTCGCAGATCGCCTCCGCAGAGGCGAGTGCCATCAAGGAAGTGCGCGACCGTGCGGCCACCGTGGCCGTGGCTGCCGCCCGCGACGTGGTGGCCCAGCAGATGAACGACGCCGAAGCCAACCGCCTGATCGACGATTCGATTGCCCAGGTGGGTGCGAAACTGCACTAAACCAACGGCGCCAACCGACCGATCAAGGCCCGTCACTGCTGTGGCGGGCCTTTTTCATCACCCATATGCGGGATATCTGTTTTGCACGGTGGGCTGGCCGCTTTTCTTGACGTTGGCCACAAGATACTGTTTGTCCAATGCTCTGAGCGCGAACATCTGGGGCAACCGAGGGGCGAGGCATGGCACATATCATCGTCGTGGGAAACGAAAAGGGCGGGGCCGGAAAGTCCACGGTGTCCATGCACGTGGCCACGGCCCTGGCTCGGCTCGGCTTTCGGGTTGGCACGCTTGACCTCGACCTGCGGCAGCGGACCATGGGGCGCTATGCCGAGAACCGGCGCAAGCACCTGACCGAGATCGGGATCGACCTGCCGGGTCCGAATCATGCGGAACTGCCGGAGATCGACGCGGCGACCCTGGCGCCCGGCGAGAACATCCACGACCTGCGGCTGAGCCGCGCCGTGACCGACCTGCAGGCCTCGTCCGACTTCATTCTGATCGACTGTCCCGGCTCCCACACGCGGTTGAGCCAGGTGGCGCATTCGATGGCGGATACGCTGCTCACGCCGATGAACGACAGCTTTGTCGACTTCGACCTGCTCGCTCACATCGACAACGACAGCGAGAAGATCCTCGGCCCCTCCGTCTATTCCGAGATGGTCTGGGGTGCCCGGCAACTCCGGGCGCAGGCGGGGCTGCGGCCGATCGACTGGATCGTCGTGCGCAACCGCCTTGGCGCGCAGCAGATGGTCAACAAGATGAAGATGGAACGGGCTCTGGAGCGGCTTTCCAAGCGCATCGGCTTCCGTGTTGCGCCGGGGTTCTCGGAGCGGGTCATCTTTCGCGAGTTGTTCCCGCGCGGCCTGACCCTGCTGGATCTGAAGGATGTGGGGGTGAAGCAGCTCAACATCTCCAACGTCGCCGCACGGCAGGAGCTTCGCGACCTCATCAAGGCGCTGCATCTGCCCGGTGTCGAAGTCCGGTTCTGACAGGACGCCACGCTGCATGGCGGTAGCGTTAACCTTTCGCTAACCAGGCCGACGCTACCGTAAGCCATGCGACATGAATGGCTTGTGCTTCTTCTCTTTTTCGGTGCCTGCGGCATGGGCGGGCCCGGATTCCGGGGTGTCGAGCCGATCCGGACCGAATACGGCGGCTCCACGTTTCTGCTGCGCGTTCAGGGGAACATCGTGGAGGCCACCCGCACCAATCCGGAAATGCTGCCGCGATTCGAGACCGTCGCCAAAAAGGCCGGCCTCGCCGCGCAGCGCCAGACCGGGTGCAAGGCGGCCTGGATCGAAGGGGATGCGGCGATGATGCTGATCGGGATGTCCTGCAACGGCGAACCTGCGCCGAAGAAACCGAAGCGGCAGAACATGCTCTACTGCGACATCCTCGACCTGCAAGGGCGGGAGGGCGTTTACAGCGGCTCGCTGCAGTGCGGAAAAAGCTGATCGCGTCTATATAGCCGCTACTCACCCAATATATTGTGGATAATCGCCGGATTCGCCCGATATAGCTGCCACGCTTGTTGACTCGCGGCCCCACGGACCGCCAAAATCGGCATCCATGGTGGAATCGGGGCAGGGCGCGTGCGTTTCAACAGACTCAGACTGACCGGCTTCAAGAGTTTCGTCGATCCGACGGATCTCGTCATCGCCGAAGGGTTGACCGGAGTTGTTGGCCCGAACGGCTGTGGCAAGTCGAACCTGCTCGAGGCGCTGCGCTGGGTCATGGGCGAAACCCGGGCCAAGGCGATGCGCGGCGACGGCATGGAAGACGTGATCTTTGCGGGAGCGGCGTCGCGACCGGCCCGGAACTTCGCCGAGGTCTGCCTGACCATCGACAACGCCGACCGCCTCGCGCCCGCCGGATTCAACGACAGCGATGTGCTGGAGATCACCCGCCGGATCACCCGGGACGTCGGTTCGGCGTACAAGGTGAATTCCAAGGACACCCGCGCCCGCGACATCCAGATGCTCTTCGCCGATGCCTCCACCGGCGCGACCTCCCCGGCGCTCGTCCGACAGGGGCAGATCAGCGAACTCATCAACGCCAAGCCGAAGAACCGCCGCAAGGTGCTGGAAGACGCCGCCGGCATCGGGGGCCTCTACCAGCGCCGTCACGAGGCGGAACTCAAGCTGAAGAACACCGAGGCGAACCTGCTCAGGGTCGACGACGTGATCGAACAGCTGGCCGGGCAACTGGGCCAGCTGGCGCGGCAGGCGCGGCAGGCGCAGCGGTATCGCGCCATTGGCGAGGAGCTGCGGCAGGCCGAGGGCATGCTGTTGTATCGCCGCTGGCGAGAGGCGGATGACGCCCGGCAGGCGGCCCTGGATCTGCTGCGCACCCGGTTGACGCAGGCGGCGAAGGCCGAGGCGCTTGCCCGGGAGGCCACCACGATCCGGCAATCGCGCGAGGATGTGCTGCCGCCGCTGCGCGAGGAGGAGGCCATCGCCGGGGCTGTGCTGCAACGCCTGCTCGTTCAACGCGATGCGCTGACGGATCAGGAAACGCAGGCCCGCGACCGGATTACAACCCTGTCGTCACGGGTCGAGCAACTGGTGCGCGACATGGAGCGCGAGGCCGGGCTGAACCGGGACGCGGGCGAGACCATCGAGCGGCTGGAATGGGAAGCGCGGGAACTGGCCAAGGCGTCCGAAGGCCATGATGATCGCCTGTCCGAAGCGGCGGAGGCGGCCCGTGAGGCCGGCACGGTCCTGCAGGAACGCGAGGCTGCGCTCAGCCAGCAGACCGAGGATGTCGCCCGCCTCGCCGCCCGCCACCAATCGGCACAGCGCTTTCTTGCGGACTGCCGCAAGACGCTGGAGCGCAGCGAGACGGAGGCAACCCGCGCCCGCCAGAGTGTTGCGGACGCGAAGGAAACCCTCGCCCGCAGCGTCGAGGCAACCGAGGACGCCCGCGAGCGGCAGGAGCACGCCCACGAGATGGTCGACCGCGCCGAGGCTGTGCTGGCCGAGGCGGAGCTGAACCGCGCGGAGACGCAGGCGCGGGAAGCCGAAGCGCGGGCCGAGCGATCGGAGGCGGAGGGCGAGACCAACGCGCTCAGGGCCGAGGTGACGGCGCTGGCAAGGCTGCTCGACCGGGATACGGCGGAGGGCGGCCAGATCCTTGACCGACTCCAGGTGCAGCAGGGTTTCGAAAAGGCGCTTGGCGCGGCGCTGGCCGATGACCTGCGTGCGCCGGAAGTGGACGAGGACGGACCGACCGGCTGGGCCGTGCTGCCGGCCTACGACGCGGATCAGCCTCTGCCGCATGGCGTGACCTCGCTGGCGCAGCATGTGTCCGTCCCGGATGTGCTGGCCCGGCGGATGGCGCAGATCGGCCTCGTCAGCGCCGACGAGGGCAACCGGCTGCAACCCTTGCTGCTTCCGGGACAGCGGCTCGTCAGCCTCGAAGGCGATCTGTGGCGCTGGGACGGCTTCCGGTCCTGGGCGGAGGATCAGCCGTCCGCCGCCGCGCTGCGGCTCGAACAGCTGAACCGGCTGGAGTCCCTGAAACAGGAGATGGCCGCAGCGACGGCGCGGCTGGAAGGTACGCAGGCGGCGCATGAGGCGCTCTCGGCCCGGCTGGCGGAACTCACCCGCGCGGACCGCGAGGCGCGTGACGCGCGGCGGGAAGCGGATCAGGCGCTGACCCAGGCGACCCGCACCTTCAACCGCGCCGAGGCGGACCGGGACATGGCGGAAAGCAAGCTGGAAAGCGCGTCGCTCTCCGTGCGCCGCTATGAGGACGAGATGAGCACCGCGCGTGCCCAGTTGATCGAGGCAGAGCGCGCCGTAGCCGATCTCGACGACCTCGAAGAGGCACGGGCGCAGGTCGAGGACGTGCGGATGACGGTCGAGGCGGCGCGGATGACGATGATGTCCCGCCGCTCCGCCCATGACGAGCTGCGCCGGGAGGGTGAGGCCCGCAAGGGCCGGTCCCAGCAGGTGACGAAGGAATTGTCGGGCTGGCGGCACCGGCTGGAGACCGCGGAGAAGCGGGCCGGGGAACTGGCGGAGCGCAAGGCGCAAACCGAGGATGACCTCGCACTGGCGATGGATGTGCCAGCGGAGCTGGCAATGAAGCGTGAGGACCTGTCGGAGCAGATCGACACGGCGGAGGCGCGCAAGGCCGAGGCCACAGACGCCCTGACCGCCGCCGAAACCGCCCTGCGCGAGGCGATGGCACACGAGCGTGAGGCGGAGCGGCTGGCCGGTGAGGCCCGGGAGGCGCGGGCGGCGTCCGAGGCGCGGGCCGAGGCCGCACAGGAAACCGTCGAAGCCGCGGCGGAACGGATTTCCGAGGACCAGGAGACCACGCCGGCAAAGCTGCTGGAGCGGCTCGCCGTCGATCCGGACAGCATGCCGGGCGCGGACCACCTCGAAGCGGAGGTGGGCAGGCTCAAGCGCCAACGCGATGCGTTGGGGGCGGTGAACCTGCGGGCCGAGGAAGATGCGAAGGAGGTCCAGACCGAGCATGACGATCTGGTGGCGGAGAAGTCCGACCTCGAAGAAGCGATCAAGACCCTGCGCAGCGGCATTGCCAGCCTGAACCGGGAAGGCCGCGAACGGCTTCTGACCGCGTTCGAGCAGGTCAACAGCAACTTCTCGATGCTTTTCACGCATCTCTTCGGCGGTGGAGAGGCCAACCTCGTGATGGTCGAAAGCGACGACCCGCTTGAAGCTGGCCTCGAGATCATGTGCCAGCCGCCGGGCAAGAAGCTCTCGTCCCTGACACTGCTGTCCGGGGGCGAGCAGACGCTGACCGCGCTGGCGCTGATCTTTGCCGTCTTCCTCGCCAACCCCGCGCCGATCTGCGTGCTCGACGAGGTCGACGCGCCTCTGGACGACGCCAACGTCACGCGTTTCTGCGACATGCTGGACGAGATGTGCCGCCGGACCGACACGCGCTTTTTGTGCATCACGCACCATGCGGTGACCATGGCGCGCATGGACCGGCTGTTTGGCGTGACCATGCAGGAGCAGGGTGTCTCGCAGTTGGTCTCGGTCGACCTCAAGGTCGCCGAGAAGCTGGTGGCGTGACGGGTCCGGCGCTCGTTGGCCCTGCGGGCCAACATCGCCCCGCCCACCGTCCCGTTTGCCGCCTGCGGCGGGATTTGGGTATTTGGGCCAAGAAGAAGCAGGGGGCGGCGTGAGACTACTCGGCCTCGTGGCCCTTGTCATGCTGGCCTTCGCGGCGAACTCGGTGCTCACGCGGGCCGGGGTGGCGCATCTCGACGTGGCCAGCTTCGGCGCGATCCGGCTCTGGTCCGGAGCGTTGATGCTGCTTCTGCTCTGTCTCCGGACGCGGCGCCGGCTGCGCTTCTTGTCCTGGGCGCGGCTCCTCTCCGTGCCGGGGCTCTTGCTCTACATCGTCGGCTTTACCGAGGCTTACCTCAATATGGACGCCGGGCTCGGCGCGCTGCTGCTGTTCGGGACCGTGCAGGTGACCATGCTCGTCGGGGCGCTGATCCTGCGCGAGCCGATGCCTCCGCTGCGCCTCCTCGGAGGTCTGGTCGCGTTTGGCGGGCTGGTCTACCTCGTCTGGCCCGTGTCCCTCTTGGTCCGCTTTGCAGGCGGTGAGTTTGCCATGATCGTTGCCGGGGTCGGCTGGGGTCTCTACTCCCTCGCGGGTCGGGGCAGTCGCGACGCGCTGGCCGATACGGCGGTGAACTTTCTTTTGACCGCCGGGATTTATGTCCTTGTTTTCCTTGTCCTCGACGGCGGCATTCGGCCCGAGGCGCTGGAGGTCAACGCAACCGGGCTGCTGCTCGCCCTCGCCAGCGGGGCCATCACCTCCGGCCTCGGCTACGCCCTCTGGTACAGCGTCCTGCCCCGGCTCCCGGCGGCGGTGGCGGCGGTGGCGCAGTTGACCGTGCCGCCCCTCGCCATGGCCGGGGGCATGGTGTTCCTCGGGGAAGCGCTGACGCTGAAGTTCCTGCTCGCCTCCCTCGTGATCCTCGGCGGCGTGGCGCTTTCCGTGCTTGGACCGCGCTACCTGGCGAGCGCCTCGAGCGGGTCATAGAGCAGCCCTTCATCCTGCCAGGGGATGTCGCGAAGGCTGTCCGGTTTCAGATGCAGTCCGGCAAGCGCCTGCCGGTCGAACCAGCGCCGCTTGTGCACGATGCCCTCCGGGTCCTGCCAATCGTCGGTCAGCGTCCCGGCGGTCACCGTGCAGCGAAAGAAGATCTCGACCTGGTGAAACGTGCCCGCCGGGTCATGGTACTCGTTGACGAGGCAGGGCAATCCGACCGCGACGGTCAGTCCCGTCTCCTCCATCACCTCCCGGGCGAGGTTCTCCGGAAGGCTTGCCCCGCGCTCGACCCCGCCGCCCGGCGCACACCACAGGTCGCTCTCGTTGCCGGGCCAGGCGTTGACCAGAAGGAGCCGTGCCTCGGAGAGGATCACGGCGCGGCAGGCGAGGCGGGGGCAGGGCATGGCGGAGTCCTTTCCCCTCTTTCTTAGGCGGCGATGCCGGGCTATGCCAGCATCATGCGTATCCTGTCCCTGATCGTCCTGCTGTTGAGTGCCCCCATGGCGCGGGCCGACGACTGTGTGGTTCTGTTGCACGGGCTGGCGCGCACGGAGTACTCTTTGCTCCTGATGGAGAAGGTGCTGCAGGCACGCGGGTTCCACACCGTGCTGCCGGGCTATCCGTCGACGCAGGACCGGGTGCAGACCCTCGCGGACGAGACTCTGCCGCAGGCGGTTGCGGCCTGCGGGACGCGGCGCGTGCATTTCGTGACGCACTCGATGGGGGGTATCCTGCTGCGTGTCTGGCTCGCGGATCATCGGCCGACGCGTCTTGGCCGTGTCGTCATGCTCGCGCCGCCGAACCAGGGCAGCGAACTGGTGGACGACCTCGGCGGGCTGGAGCTGTTCCAATGGGTCAACGGGCCGGCGGGCCTGCAACTGGGCACGGGTCCGCAGGATCTGCCGAAGCTGCTGCCGCCCGTGGACTTCGAGCTTGGCGTGATAGCCGGGTCGAGCTCTCTCAACCCGGTGTTTTCCGCGCTCATCCCGGGGCTTGACGACGGCAAGGTGTCCGTCGAGGCGACCAAGGTGGACGGCATGGCCTGGCACATCACGTTGCCGGTGACACACACCTGGATGATGCAGGCGCCCGAGGTCATGGCGCAGGTGGCGCTGTTCCTAGAAGAGGGGCGGTTCGAGCCGGGGCTGGACTGGACGGACTTGCTGGACGCGGCGCAACTGGAGTGCCTGATCGGAGGCTGCGATGGCGATTGAGGCGCGTCTGGTTGGCGGACGGGTGCTCTTGCCATCCGGTTTCGAGGACGGGCCGCTATGCCTTGCCGAAGGGCAGATCGTTGCGGACGGCACGCGAGATGTGGACCTGTCCGGTTATGACATCCTGCCGGGGATCGTGGACGCGCACGGCGACGGGTTCGAGCGGCACATGGCACCGCGTCGCGGAGCGCTCCGGGAGCGCGATGCCGGGATGGTGGCCGTGGCGGGGGAACTGGCGGCCTGCGGGATCACGACTGCGGTTCTGGCGCAGTTCTGGTCTTGGGAAGGCGGGTTGCGGGGGCCGGAATTTGCCCGTGAAGTCTTTGAAAGCGTTGCCTTGACCGCGCCGACGGTGCCGGTGGACCTGCGCCTGCAACTGCGGCTGGAGACGCATTGCCTGGATCGGTTCGCCGAAGCCGAGGCGGCGATCGAGGCATTTGGCATCGGATATGTCGTCTTCAATGACCATCTGCCGCACGACCGGCTGGCAGAGGGGAAGAAGCCTCCACGCCTCACCGGGCAGGCGTTGAAATCGCAGCGGAATCCGGAGGATTACTTTCGGCTCTTGCTGGACCTGCACGCCAGGGGTCCTCAGGTGCCCGCGGCGCTGGACGGGCTTTGCGCCAGGCTGGCGGCGCAGGGCGTGCTGATGGGCAGCCACGACGATCACAGCCCGGCTGACCGGGCGGCCTGGCGGGCGCGGGGGGTGCACGTCTCGGAATTTCCCGAGACATTCGAAGCCGCGCGGGCGGCAAGGGCGGAAGGCGAGGCGGTGATTCTCGGAGCGCCGAACGTGGTCCGGGGCGCGTCCCACGCGGGCAACGCCTCGGCACAGGAGATGATCGCGGAGGGGCTCTGCGATGCTCTGGCCTCCGACTATCACTACCCCTCGCCAGCCCGCGCGGCGTGGCGTTGTGTCGAGCTGGGTTTGCTTGATGAGTCAAAGGCTTGGGAGTTGGTATCCAGTGGCCCGGCAAAGCTGCTTGGCCTCGATGACCGCGGCACGCTGGAGCCGGGCAAGCGCGCCGATCTGATCGTCATGGACCGGGAGACCCGCCGGATCGTCGCGACGATCGCGGGCGGGCAGGTGGCCCATATGAGCGGCGCTGTGGCCGAGAGGTTCTTCGCGCGCTGACGTAGGCCGGGGCTGTGCCCGGGCCTTCTCCTGCAATTTCAGGCCTTTATGATCCGATTGACGTGACCCATCTTGCGCCCCGGCTTGGTCTCCGCCTTGCCGTAAAGGTGCAGGGCGCAGCTGCCGTCCTGTGCCAGTTCCGGCACGCG
The DNA here is from genome assembly GCF_049803835.1 of Tropicibacter sp. S64. NCBI lineage: Bacteria > Pseudomonadati > Pseudomonadota > Alphaproteobacteria > Rhodobacterales > Roseobacteraceae > Tropicibacter > Tropicibacter sp. S64. The sequence continues at coordinate 133,400 of NZ_JBNAGK010000010.1, forward strand.
GTCCATGTCGTCGCCGATCAGGTTCTCCATGACCACGTCGCTGTGCCGGGACCCGTCACCCAGCGGCCAGCCTGCAACCGCGCGGATGTGCTGCTCGAACTGGCAGATGGCGCAGCCGTTCTGGGTCCAGTGCCCGGAATTGTGCACGCGCGGAGCGATTTCGTTGACGATAAGCTGCTGAGGAGTCACGAAAAGTTCGACACCCATGACGCCGACATAGTCGAGCGCGTTGAGGATGCGTCCTGCGAGCAGCACCGCGTCGGTTTGCAGCCGCGCGGGCAGCTTGGCCGGAACCGTCGTGGTCGAGAGGATGCCGTCCTTGTGGACGTTCTCGCCGGGGTCGTAGGCGGAGACCTGACCGTCCTGGCTGCGGGCGGCTATGACGCTGACTTCCAGGGAGAAATCGACGAAGCCTTCGAGGATCGACGGCGCGCCGTTCATGTCGGCCAGCGCCTGTTCGGCGTCGTCCGGGGATTTCAACCTGGCCTGTCCCTTGCCGTCATAGCCGAAGCGGCGGGTCTTGAGGATCGAGGGCGTGCCAATGGTTTCAAGCGCTTGCTTCAGGCTGGCTGCGTCGGTGATGTCGGCGAAGGGCGCGGTCGAAAGGCCGAGATCCTGCAGGAACGTCTTCTCCGTCAGCCGGTCCTGCGAGACGCGGAGCGCCTCGCGGTTCGGATGGATCGGCTTCAGGGACTCGAGGATGTCGAGCGCGGACGTCGGAATGTTTTCAAACTCATAGGTGATGACATCGACGCTGGCGGCGAAAGCCCGAAGCGCCGCTTCGTCCTCGTAGGATGCCGTTGTCACCCGATGCGCGACGTCCCCCGCGGGCGGGTTCGCGCCCGGCTCGAAGATATGCGTCCTGAAGCCCAGACGGCTCGCCGCGACGGAGAGCATCCGGCCAAGCTGGCCTCCGCCGAGGATGCCGATGGTCGATCCGGTGGGGAGGGGCGTGGTCATGGGAGGCTCCGATGGCTTGGATTCGGTACAAATCGAGGCTTGTTTCGTACAGATTGCCCCCCGGCCTCAAGCGCCAATTCCGGGCGCCTCAGGCGGTTTGGTACAAAATGTCTCGAGTTTCGTACAGATTGCCCCCGGAAGGGCTCAGACCGCGTCCCGATCCGGCTCGTCCGCGATGGAGGCGGACAGATCGGCCCGCCACTGGTCCAGCCGTGCCGCCAACGCCTCGTCGTGCAGTGCGAGGATGCCCGCCGCCATCAGCCCGCCGTTCTTCGCCCCCGCAGCGCCGATGGCCATGGTGGCAACCGGGAAACCGCGAGGCATCTGGAGGATGGAATAGAGGCTGTCGACGCCGGACAGCGCCTTCGTCTGAACCGGAATGCCGATCACCGGCACGCGGGTCTTCGACGCCATCATGCCCGGCAGATGCGCCGCACCGCCCGCGCCCGCGATGATGACCTGCAAGCCGCGCTCGACGGCACTCTTGCCATAGGTCCAGAGCCGGTCGGGGGTGCGGTGGGCGGAGACGATCTTGGTCTCGTAGGGCACGCCAAGCTCATCGAGCACGTCCGCCGCTTCCTTCATGGTCGGCCAGTCCGACTGGCTGCCCATGATGATTCCGACCTTGATCTCTGCCATTCATACCTCCAGCAGTGGGAACTGTGGACTATACAGGCGAAGGTCAGGCGGGCAAGCGGGGCCGAAAAAACCCGCAGGATTTGTGAATTTTTAGCTACAGTCACCCGGTCAGGCGATGATGTCCGGAGTCAGGCGGTCCTCGATGATCGCGATCTTGTCCTTGAGCAGCAGCTTCTTTTTCTTCAGCCGTTGCAGGGTGATCTGATCGGCGGTTCCGGTCGCCTGAAGGGCGCGGATGGCGTCATCAAGATCGCGGTGTTCGCGCTTGAACACCTCGAGCTCGACGCGCAGCACATCGTCCGTCTTCATCGAGATGTCGGAAGGCGCGTTCATGGTGGACCCCGGTTTCACTGGACAGACCTGTAACATAACGATTCTTTACGAATCCGCAAAGCCCTTGCTTTAGGCATTCCGCCTACCCATATTTTCTGCACGGGGGTCGCCGGAACGGGGCCTTCCGCCACATGACGGTCGCTTGAACCAAAGGACGTGTCGATGACCAAGATGACGTTGGGGTCTTACCCGCATATGCTCGGATTCGAGCAACTGGAGCGCCTGCTGGAACGCACAGCCAAGAGCGCCGAGGGCTATCCGCCTTTCAACATTGAACAGACCGCGCAGGATTCCTACCGCATCACGCTCGCCGTGGCGGGCTTTGCCGAGGGCGACCTGTCGATCACCGTCGAGGACCGCCAGCTGGTGATCCGGGGTCGGCAGCGCGATGACGGCGCGGAGCGGGTGTTCCTGCACCGCGGCATCGCGGCGCGACAGTTCCAGCGCAGTTTCGTGCTCGCCGACGGTGTCGAAGTCGGCGAGGCGGTGATGGAGAACGGCCTGCTGCACGTCGACCTGACGATCCAGCGGCCGGAGACGATCGTGCAGACGATCCAGATCAGGAAGGGGTAAGCACATGTATTCCAAGCATGACATGGCACAATTCGACCAGGGGCGGATCGTCTACGTGCGGCCCGTGAAGATCGACGAGCTGCCGCGCGAGGTTCGGGCGGAGATGGCCGGGCTCGACGAGATCTACGCGGTGCACAACGCCGACGGCGAGCGGCTGGCGCTGGTGAAGGACCGCAAGATGGCCTTCATCCTGGCCCGGCAGAACGATTTGGCGCCGGTCGCCGTACATTGAGCTGAAATTGGCGCAAAGACCCGGTAAGCCCGCGATTTTCGCGGGCTTTTTTGTGGCTGCCGGCGCCCGGACTCGCCTATGATCGGGCGAACCGTTGCCAGGGAGGCCGCGATGAGCGTCCAAGACCGTTATGCCCGTATCCAGATCGTTCTGCACTGGGCCATCTTTTTGCTGTTTGTTTTCAACTATATCGTTTCGGACGACATGGGCCGTGCGCTGCGGACCAAGCTGGAGGGCGGCACGCCGGACAATTTCGTGGCGCTGATCCATCCGCCGATCGGGATCACGCTCCTTGTGCTGATGGTGCTGAGGATCATCGCGCGGCTGTTTCTGGGCGCACCGGAGCCGGTCGACACCGGCAAGCCCCTGTTGGACAAGGCCGCCGCATGGACGCATATCGCGCTCTACGCGCTGCTGGTGCTCATCCCGGCCTCGGGCATTGCCGCCTGGCAGTTCGGCATTCGCGAGGCCGGGGAGGTGCACGAGATCACGGTGAACCTCGCGCTGATCCTGATCATCGCCCATTCGGCGGCGGCGCTGTTTCACCAGTTCGTGCTGAAGGACGGTCTGCTGAACCGGATGCGGCCCGGGCGCTGAGCGGGACGTCAGGGCGCCCGCAGGATGCTGCCCTCGCGCGGACAGGCGACCGCCCCGCGCGGCGTGCGGAAGGCGATGCGCAGGCTTTCCTCGCCGTCGCGCGTGGTGCCTTTGGTCACAGCGAAGTGCAGATGCGGGCCGGTGGAATAGCCGGTGTTGCCGGAGTACCCGATCAACTGGCCTTCGGCGATCTGGCTGCCGAGCGCGACGGCGACGCCGTTCTTCCTCAGGTGGTAATAGATGCCGAGGGTCCGGTCGGAATGCTGGAGGATGACGTAATTCGCGTCCTCCCCAAAGGACTTGCTGCGGCCGCCCCGGTTTGAGCCGGCCTTCACATCCACCACCCGCCCGGCACGGGCAGCGTGGACCGGCGTGCCGGTGGGCATGTCGAAGTCGAGCGCGTTGCGCTCGTCCGGCGTGTGGGTGCGGCGGCTGTTGCAGCCTTGCGTGACGGCGAAGGCCGCACCGGATGCGAAGGGCGGGCGGTAGCGGTGCCCGCTCTCGCGGGCGGTGACATCACCACGACTCCAGTCGAAGGTATAGTCATACCGCCACGCCCGGGAGGGGTCCCGTTTGCTCAGGGTCATCAGCCTGCGCCGGTCGCTGCCGTTCAGGACAAGGGTGCGGGTGCTGTTGGTGTCGGCCCGGAGGTTCTCCATCTGAACGCGGATCGTGACGGTCACCGGCAGCAGCGGAAAGCGGTTGAGCAGGTAGAGGTCGATCTCGTTGCCGCGCTGCACCTCTTCGACGCAAATGCTCTGTTTTGCGGCGTCGCAGGTGATCTTGGCCGCGCCAAGGGTCGGGAGGAGGCAGAGGGCGGCCATCGCGAGGAGTCTGAACATGGGGGTCCGTGGGCTGGTTGCGCCGGCAGGATAGCGGTGCGGACCCGGCGGGCAAGGGCGTGCCGGGTTTTCGGGCAGGGACGGGCGATCCTTTGCCAAAGCGGCACCACAGCTTATCCGTGCGGGTGATTTTTGTTTACACGTCAGGGTGACTTCGCGGATGGTGATTTTCCGGACACCCCCAGATTGTCTGACCGGCCCCGTGCCCGGTCCCCCGGATCCCCAAGGAGATGCGCCATGACCACCGAACCCGATCCGAGCATCGAGATTGACCGCCTGCCAGGCGGCTTGCCGGAGCGGCTGCGCGATCCGTACCGGCTCTTGCGGATGGCGCTCGTGGTGTCGGTTCCGGTGCTTCTGTTGCTACTGACCGATCTGGGCGAGATCGTCCGCATGTGGTTCCTGCCGCTGGTCGGGGTTGCGGGGGCGCTGGTCGCCAACTCCACGGGAATTGGCGGCGGTGTGGTGTTCGTCCCGGCTTTCGACCGGCTCGGCCTGCCACAGCCGGAGATCGTCGGCACCAGCCTTCTGATCCAGTCCTTCGGCATGTCCATGGGCGCCCTGACGTTCCTCGCCCGGCGCCGGGCAGAGGGGCCGGTCCCGGGTTCGCTCTCGTCGCGCGACTACCGGATGATCGCGCTGCTGGCGGTGGTGCCTGGCGTGCTCGGCGCGGTGGCGGCGACCCATGGCGGCGTGCGCCCGGACTTGCCGATCAAGATGATCTACAAGGCCATTTCCCTTCTCCTCGTGGTGCTGATCATCGGCTCCTCCTTGACCCGGTTTCGGGGCGACGGGCGGTTTTCCCCGATGCTCGACGGGCCGATGCTGCTGGGCCTCGGCCTGCTCGGCGGGCTGTTCGTCGGGTGGATTTCCATCGGCGTCGGCGAGCTTGTCGGAGTCTATCTGCTGCTGCGCGGCTTTCGCACATCGGAGGCCATCGGGCTTGCGGTGCTGATCACGGCGTTGACCGTGCTGGGGTTGCAGGCCACGCATTTTCCCGGGGTTCGCGCCGACGTGTCCTTCGGCCTGATGGTGACGTTGGGCGCATTGCCGGGGGCATTCCTTGCGCCGATGCTGTTGCAGAAGGTCGGGGCGCACCGGGTGAAGGCGTTCTGTGCCTTCTGGATCGTGCTGTCGATTCTCGTGGCGTGAGCGCCAGGGCGAATCGCGACCGCCTCACGGCCCGCGATTCGCTCCGTCCGGATTTTCATACCGCTGATTCGCGCGGGTTTCCGCGCACTTTTTAGGCGATTGCCCGGGTCGGGATCCGGGCCGCCCGCGCCCGAAAGAGCCGTCCATCACCCGCGACTCAGCGCCCGGCGCAGACCCCTGTAAAACCGGCCTTTCCCTTGCCCCGCATGGCCCTGAGGTCTTGGGTCGAGGTGCCGAAAAGTCCGGATTACCCCACCGCGAAAATTCTTGGAACAGAGCCTTGAAGGCGGGTCCAATCACGCTAGGTTCACGCAATTGCGAGAATTTTCTTTGACGTCAAAAACGTCTTGTGCCTATCGTCTAGGGCGAGTGGGAAAAGAAACCAAAACCTAAAATGTCTTTGTATTTCGGTGATTAACCGAATGGATCGGGAGTGGCGTGTCATGCTCGATGTCCCTGTAAGTGTGCCAAATTCCCGGAAAAGTGGTGATGTGATGAGCGAAACGCGGGCCGGAACGGCAGCATTGGACGCGGGCCAACAGCACGACCAAGGCGGTCTCGGTCTGCTGTCGGTGCTGCGGATCGACCTGCGCGAGGCTCTGTTCGAGACACGCGGGTTTGCTGCCCGCGATGGTGAGCGGCAGGCCCGGCTGGAGCGGTCGGCCGGGGCCTTTGTCGCCGGATACAACCGGGCGCTCTACCCGCGTGGGATGAATGATCTGTTGGACAACCGGGATCTGCCGCGCGCGCTTCGGGGGTTCTCCGTCGAAGGTTCGGCCATGGCGCTGGCGATTACCGACGCGTTTCCGTTCCGGCTGATTCGCGGGGCGCGGCTGGAGGCTTTCCTTGCTGCAGCGGCCGCGAACAACCCCTATCTCGCGGCGGTCGGCGCCGGTTGGGCCATGGCCAAGACGCCGTGGCGGACCCGGGCGATCCTGCGGGCGCTGGACCCGGTTCTGGTCTCGCTGGCCTTCGACGGGCTGGGGTTCCACGACTGCTTCTTTCACCCGGAGCGCTTTGCCCGGGGTGCGCCGAAACGGCTTGGCCCGCTGGCGGCGCAGTCCTGGGACCGGGGCGCGGGGCGGGCGCTGTGGTTTGCCTCCGGCGGCGACGCGGCGAAGGCTTGGGAGACATTGACGACGTTCGCCCCGGCGCGGCGGAGCGACGTGGCGGCGGGCCTCGGCCTTGCCATGACCTACGCCGGCGGTCTGCCGGAAGATGAGGCCGCGGCCTTCGCGGCGGAGACCGGCGATTTGCGGCGCTGGCTGGCGCAGGGCTCCGCCTTCGCGCTGGAGGCGCATGTGCGGGCCGGGACCGATACGCCGCCGGTGCAGACGACCTTTGCCGCGCTCTCCGGCGTGGACCCCGAAACCGGCCTGCGGCTGGTGCGGCAGGCAATGCCCTCCGCGCCCGCGCCCTTGCCCCTCGCCGAGGCCTGCGCCCTGCACGAAGGCTGGCGCGAGCGCCTCTCCACCGCTTTGACCGATCACAGGAAGGCCAAGTAGATGCAGCAATTTCCAAAGACCTACGCCGGTCGCTTCGTGGCGGGAGGCCTCGCGCTGACCCTGTTCGGGATCGCCTATGCGCCGCACCTCAAGGCCGTCGATCAGACGGGAATCGCGGAGCGGTTCCATTTCGTCGAACACCCGCTGGACCCGGCACGGGACCCGGGCACCCGCATCCTGCGCGAGGTGCATCCGGATTACGCCCATATGGCCGGCTGGATCTCCTCCGTCGGGGCCTCCGTGGCGCTGGGCGATCTGGATGGTGACGGGTTGTCGAATGACGTCTGCCTCGTCGATCCGCGCAATGACAGCGTGACGCTGCGGCCCGTGACTGCCGATGCCGGGCAACGCTATCGTGCCTTCGAACTGGTGGCGGAGCGGGCGGTGGACGGCCCGCCGATTGCCCCCATGGGCTGCATTCTCGCGGATGTGGACGCGGACGGGGCGCAGGATGTGGTGGTCTACTACTGGGGCCGGACGCCAGTGATCTTCCGTCAGGACGGGGCCCTGACGGCGGCGGGTTTCAAGCCCTTTGAACTCGCGAAAGGCGAGGTCTGGTACTCCAACGCCGGGGTGTTCACCGACATCGACGGCGACGGCTTCGGCGATCTGGCCTTCGGCAATTACTTCCCCGACGAGAGTGGCGTGCTCGACCCCTCGGGGTCGCGCCCGGTGGAGATGCAGCACTCCATGTCGCGGGCGTGGAATGCCGGGACCAACCGGCTGTTCCTGAACAGCGGCGCGGCGCGGGGCGTGCTGGCGCTGGGCGATGCCTCGGAGGCCTTCACCGAGCAGATGGCCAACGGCTGGACGCTGGCGCTGGCAGCGGCGGACCTGACCGGCGACGGGCTACCGGAGCTCTATGTCGGCAACGATTTCGGCCCGGACCGGATGCTGCTGAACCAGTCGGAGCCGGGCAAGGCACGGTTTACCGTGGTCGAGGCGCGGCGCGGGCTGACCGATCCGCGTTCGTCGGTGCTCGGGCATGACAGCTTCAAGGGCATGGGCGTCGATTTCGCCGACCTCAACGGCGACGGGCTGTTCGACATCTACGTCAGCAACATTGCGGAGGAATACGCGCTGCACGAAAGCCATTTCCTCTTCGTGCAGGAGCCGGGCGGCGACTGGTCCCGGTCCGCGCCGTTCCACAACGAAAGCGGGCGGCTTGGCCTTGCGCGATCCGGTTGGAGCTGGGACGCGAAGCTGGCCGATCTGGACAATGACGGCACGCTGGAGGCGTTGCAGGCGACCGGCTTCGTCGCCGGGGCGATCGACCGCTGGCCCGAGCTGCACGAGCTGGCCATGGGCAATGACGAGCTGCTGAAGTTCACCGGCGTCTGGCCGCAGCTGCTCAAAGGCGACGGGCTCTCCGGCGACCGCTCCGATGCCTTCTTCGTGCAGGACGCGGACGGCGTGTTCCACGACATGGCTTCGGTGGTTGGCCTCGGCACGCCGAAGGTGACACGCGGGATCGCGCTGGCGGATATCGACGGCGACGGCGATCTCGATTTTGCGCTGGCGCGGCAATGGGACGGGTCGGCGGTCTACGAAAACGCCGGGACGCAGTCAGGGCAGGCGCTTGATCTGGACCTGCGGCTGACCAATGCCAACGGCACCACGCGCCCCGCGATTGGCGCGGTGGTGCGGGTGCGCTTTCCCGATGGGCATGTGGCCGTCGGGCTTGTGGACGGCAGCAACGGCCATTCCGGCTCCCGTGCGCCGCAGGTGCATGTCGGGCTGGGGCAAACGCCGCCCGAAACGCTTGAAATCGAGGCGACCTGGCGCGACCGGGGTGGGCTGCGCAGCCAGACCTACCAGCTTGCGCCGGGGCGGCACAGCCTCGTGCTCGACGAGACCAGGAACGCAGAAAACGCTGATCTGACAATGCCGATGACGGAGTCCAAGCTATGACCGACGCGACCTTTGCCGACACGACCCCCGCCCCGCGCCTGAGCCTTGGCGAACGGTGGTACATCGACAAGCGGCTGAAAGGGCTGACGCGCTTCGCGCTGGCGATCACCGTGCTGAACATCCTGGGGCACCTGTTTCTCGGCTTCGAGCAATCCTGGATGACGCCCTTCGTGGCTCTGGCGGCGGCCTATGGCACGGAGTTCCTTGCCGAGACGGTGCAGGCCCGCGTGGACGGCCGTGCGCCGAAGTACAAGGGCACGCCCGGCACGGTCATCGCCTTCTTCCTTTCGGCGCATATCTCCGCGCTGGCGGTGGGCATGCTGCTCTTTGCCAACGAACAGATCTGGGTCGTCGCCTTCGCCGCTTCGCTCGCCGTCGCGTCGAAATGGATTGTACGGGTGCCGGTGCGCATGGGGGCGAAGACGGTGCAGCGCCATGTGCTCAACCCGTCGAACTTCGGCATCACCGCGACGCTGCTGCTCTTCCCCTCGGTCGGCATCGCGCCGCCTTACATGTTCGCCGAAAACGTCAGCGGCATCTTCGATTTCCTCCTGCCTCTGGTCGTCATCGGCACCGGCAGCCTGCTCAACACCAAGCTGACCGGGCGCATGACTCTGATCTTCGCCTGGCTCGGCTGTTTTGCCCTGCAGGCGCTGATCCGCAGCACGATCAACGGCACGCCGCTGGGTGCGTCGCTGATGCCGATGAGCGGCTTCGCCTTCATCCTGTTCACCTTCTACATGGTGACGGACCCGGCCACGACTCCCGGCAAGCCGCGCAATCAGGTTCTGTTCGCCGCGGCGGTGGCGGGTTTCTATGCGCTCTTCATGCAGCTGCACATCGTCTTCGGCCTGTTCTACGCGCTGACGCTCGTGACCGCCCTGCGCGGTGCCTGGCTGGCGGTGCAGGCCATCGTGCCCGCGTCCGATCCGGCCCGGGCGGAGGCCGATCTCGCCGTCCTGCGGACCCCTGGAGAATAAGACCATGTCCGACGCCGTCGTCATCTGCGCCCTTGCCTGCCGCTACCCCGACGCGGCGACCCCGCGCCAGTTCTGGCGCAACCTGATGCACGGGCGGCGGTCCTTCCGGCCCTTGCCCGCCACCCGGCTGCCCCTCGCGGCCTACGCGCCGGAGCGCATCGGTCAGGCGGATTCGATCACGCCGGTGCTGGCTGGTCTGATCTCGGACTGGGCCTTCGACCGGGCGCGGTTCCACGTGCCGAAGGGCAGCTATGAGGCGACGGACCTGACGCACTGGCTGGCGCTGGACCTGACGGCGGAGGTGCTGGCGGGCATCGGCGGGGCGGAGGCTCTGGGTCGGCAGAACACGGCGGTGATCGTGGCGAACACGCTGACCGGGGAGTTCAGCCGCGCCGGGTTGACCCGGGGACGGCTGCCGTTTCTCGACGAGGTGCTGGGCGGGGCGCTGGACGACGCGGGCGTCGATGGCGCACAGGCGGAAACCCTCCGGGCGCTCTTTGCCAAGCACCTGACGGATCGCTTTCCGGCCCCGACGGAGGACACGCTCGCCGGGGGGCTCGCCAACACCATTGCCGGGCGGATCGCCAACTACTTCGACTTCCACGGCGGCGCCTATACGGTGGACGGCGCCTGTTCCTCCTCGCTGCTGGCGGTGCACAACGCGGCGTCGATGCTGTCGGACGGCTCGGCGGATACGGTCATCGCCGGGGCGGTGGACCTGTCGCTCGACCCGTTCGAACTGGTCGGCTTCTCCCGCAACGGGGCTTTGTCCGCCACAAGGATGCGAGTGTTCGACGAACGCTCCGACGGTTTCTGGCCCGGCGAGGGCGCGGCGGTGGCGGTGTTCAAGCGCGAGTCCGACGCTCTGGCACAGGGCTTGCCGGTCCTCGCCCGGCTGCGTGGCTGGGCCATGTCCACCGATGGCGCGGGCGGGTTGACCCGGCCCGACGCGGACGGACAACGCCTCGCCTGCGAGCGGGCATTGGCGAAGGCGGGCGTCGCACCCGAAGACGTGGCCTATGTGGAGGCGCATGGCACCGGCACGCCGGTGGGCGATCCCACGGAAATCCGTGCCCTGGCGGCTCTGAACGCGGGCAGGCGGGAGCCGGTGCGCATCGGCTCGGTCAAGGCGAACATCGGCCATACCAAGGCTGCGGCGGGCTTTGCCGGGCTGGTCAAGCTGGTGCAGGGCTTCACCGCCGGGGCCATCCCGCCGCACGTGACGGCAGAGCTGCCGAGCCGGGCGTTTGCCGAAGTTGACGGCATTGTCGCGCCACTGGCGCAAGCGATGCCGGTGGGCGAGGGGCCGCTGATCGCGGGCCTGTCGAGTTTCGGTTTCGGCGGGATCAACGTGCACGCCGTGCTGGAGAAACCCGCCGGACCGCGCCCCGTGCTGCGCGACGCGCCGAAGGGCCTGAACGCGGTCGATCCGGGGGCGGAGCTGTTCCTGTTCAAGGCCGACGATGCGACCGGGCTGGCCACCGCGCTCACCGAAGTTCTGCCGGTGCTGGAAACCCTGTCCCTCGCGGAAATGGCCGACATGGCGCGGGAACTGGCGCGGCGGGCGCAGTTCGGCCTCTGCCGTCTGGCCTTTGTCGCGGCACGGCCCGAGGGGTTGGCGGCGAAGGCGCGGTCCGCGTTGGACTGGCTTGAAAGCGGCGCTGAGGGAAAGGCCCCCGAGGGGGTGCACGCCGATCTGTCCGGGCAGGGGCGGGACATCTGCCTGCTGTTCTCCGGTCAGGCGGCCCCGGTGCGTGCGCCGTCCCCGCTCTGGCTCCGGCGGTTCCCGGAGTTGCAGGCGCTGGCGCAGGCCCTTCCCGCGCGGGTGCGTCCGGGCGATGCGGACACCGCCAACGCGCAACCGGCAATCACCTTCGCCAACCTTGCCGGTCTCAAGGTTCTGGAAAGCCTTGGCGTCACGGCCAGCGATGCCATCGGCCATAGCCTCGGCGAACTCGCCAGCCTTGTCTGGGCCGGGGCCTTGACGCCGGAAGACGGGCTGCGGCTCGCTGCCTTGCGGGGCGCGGTGATGGCCGAGCATGGCGCGGACCAGGGGGCGATGCTGCGCATCAGCGCCGGGGCGGACGATTGCGCCGCGCTCGTCGCGGGTGGCTGCTCCGTCGCCTGCCTGAACACGCCCACGGAAACCGTCGTCGCCGGGCCGAAGGCCGCCCTGGAGCGGGTCACGGCGCGGGCCAAGGGGATCGGGCTGGAGGTTTTCCCGCTGAAGACCTCCCATGCCTTCCACAGCGCCGACATGGTCCCGGCGCAGGCTCCGTTTGCCAAGGTGCTGGACGATGTGACCATTGCGCAGCCCCGGGCCTATACCTCGACGGTGCCGGTCACGGGCGACGACCTCCGTGCACGGCTGGTGGCGCAACTGGTGGAGCCGGTGACTTTCGCCCCGGCCGTGACCGGCCACGGCGCGGATACGCTGTTCATCGAATGCGGACCCGGGTCCGGGCTTGCGCGGCTGGCGGAAGCCTGCGGACGCGAGGCGCTGGCGATCGACTCGCAAGGGGTCAGCCTGGAGCCTCTCTGGGAGGTTTGCGCGGCGCTTTTCACCGCCGGACAGGACATCGACACCGAGGCGCTCTTTGCCGGGCGCGGCACCTGGCCGGGGATGCGCACGCGTCTGCCGGAGTTGCTGAGCAACCCCTGCGGGGCGCGGTCGGTGCTGCGGGACGCGGCGTCGCCCGTGGCGGCAACACCCGTCATCGCCGACACCGTGGCGGAAACAGTCCCGGAGGCCGTGGTGGCGGTGGCCGCGACTTCGGCCCCCGCCGATACCTCCGACGCGCTGGGCACCGTCCTTCAGGCGATCTGCGCCGAGACGGGCCTCCCCGTCGAAACCCTCGATCCCGCTAAGAAATTCCAGTCCGACCTGCACATGAACTCGCTCGCCGTGGTGCGTATCGCCACGGCAGCGGCACGGGCGATGGGGGTGAATTTCCTCGGCTCGCCCACGGATTTCGCCGATGGCAGCGCACAGGACCTCGCGGATGCCCTCGCCGATCTGGTCGCAACGGGTGGCGACACCGGCGGTGGGCGCATCCATGGCGTGCGGCCCTGGTTCCATGCCTACGGGACGGTCTGGGAAGCGGCAGAGATGCCGAAACCCTACGGCGAGGCGGGGCAGCCGGCGCGGCTCACCGTGCCGGAGGTCTTCGACCAACCGGCGGCGGAGCGGCTGTTTGCCGACGTGCAGGAGGCGGCGCGGAAGACCGACCGGCTGGAAGTCCTGCACCGGGGTGCGCCGGTCAGCGCCTTCCTGCGTTCGGCCTTTGTCGAAGGCGCGTTCACGGCGGTCACTCTGGTCGACCTCGGCGCGGCGGCGGAGGACGATCCCCGCATCGACGCGCTGTGCAAGGCGGCGCGTGCGGGACAATTCCGGGAGATGCGGCTCGACGCGGAGGGCGGCCTGTCGCGCCCGGTGTTCGGGCGGGTGACGCCCGAGCAAGCCCCCGTCGAGGCCGAGCCAAGAATCATCCTCGCCGTTGGCTGTCACCGGGGTATCGGCACGGAATGCGCTTTCGCGGCGGCGGGGCCGGGAAGCGAGGTGATCTTCGTCGGGCGCAGCCGAGCGAAGGACAGGGAGATTGCCGAGACGCTGAACAGCGCGGCGGCGCGTGGCATCGCGGCGCGGTATCTGCAATGCGACGTGGCCGATCCGGCGGCGGTCAAGGCCTTGGCGGAGACGCTGGATGTCACCCCCGACATGCTCCTTTACGCGCCCGCACTGAACGTGCCGCAAACCTTGCTGGACCTGAGCGCCGAGTCCGTGGCGAAGACCCTCGCGCCGAAGACAGCGGGCCTCTCCAACGTGCTGGACACCTTCGGGGGCGGGCTGACGCGGCTCATCGCCTTCGGTTCGATCATCGGGCGAATCGGGCTGGAGGGGGAATGCCATTACGCGCTGGCCAACGCCATGCAGAGCGCCCTGGTCGAAGACTTCGGCAGGGCGCATCCGGACTGCGCTGCGCTTTCGCTCGAATGGACCGTCTGGTCCGGCGCGGGCATGGGCGAGCGGCTCGGCATCGTCGAGCGGCTCGGCGCCATGGGGGTCGACGCGCTGCCCTTCGACGAGGCTCTGGCGATCTACACCGACATGCTGGACCGCGGGGCCACGGGCACGGTCTGCATCACCGGGCGCTACGGTGCACGGGCCGACCTGATCGTGCCGCAGGAGCGAATGCCTTTGCGGTTCACCGAAGACGTGCTGATCGACTATCCCGGCAGCGAATGCGTGGTCGAGACGACGCTGGGCGCCGGGCGCGATCCCTATCTTGCCGATCACAGGGTGATGGGCCACGAGATCTTTCCGGGGGTCATGGCGCTGGAGGCCATGGCGCAGACGGCTTCGGGGTTGCTGGGTGAGCGCGTCCCGGTGGTCCGCGACGTTGCCTTCGAGCGTGCCATCGTGGTGCCGCACGCCGGGCTGCGCATCCGCGTGGCGGCGCTGGCGGAGGCGGATGGCAGCGTTTCGGCGGCGGTGTTCAGCGAGGAGGACGGCTTTGTCTCGCCCTGCCTGCGGGCGGTGTTCGACACGCAAGACGATTCGTCCGATGACGTTCCGGCGGTCATGGATGAGACCGGCGAGCCTTTGATCACGGACGCGGCGGCGCTCTACGGGCCGGTGTTCTTCCACGGTCCAAGCTTTGCCTGTGTGCGGTCGGTGCGGGCCGTGACCTCGCGCCGGGTGGTTGTCGACGTGACCCGTGGGCCGGCGCGGTGGTTCGGCGGCTACGAGGCGCAGACGCTGTTGCTCGGCGATCCGGCGATCTCCGACGCGGCCATGCACATGCTGCAGATGGCGGTGCCGCATCGGCGTGTGCTGCCGCTGACCGTGGCGCGGATATCGCGGTTCGGCGAGATCGGCGCGACCGTGCGGATCGAAGGCACGGAGAACTGGGCGAAGGACGGCGAATACAGCTTCGACATGGCCGGGTTCGATGCGGACGGGGCGTGCACCTTCGTCTGGCGCGATGCGCGGTTCGTGGCGCTGGCGGCGATCGACACCAAAGCAGTGCTGGACGCCGCGCCGGTGCTGGCGGAGGCGTTGCTGGAGCGCAAGGCGCGGGAGGCGCTGGACGATACCGTGCGGGTGGCGCTTGTCCATGGGGAGGGCGACCGCAGGGCAGAGGCCCTTACGCGGCTCGGGCTGGACGCGGCACAGGTGCTGCGCCGGGCGGACGGGCGGCCGATGCTGCCGGGCGGTCACCTGAGCCTGAGCCATGGCGCGGGCGTGACGCTGGCGATCCTGTCGGACTTTCCGGTGGCCTGCGACCTGACCGATCCGGGCGAGACCTACCCGGAGGGCATGGACGCCGCCAGCTTTGCCCGCGCGGAGGTGCGCCGCAAGCTCGGCTTGCCGGAGCCTTTCGCCGACGGGCGGGCGCATGACGGGTTGACGCTTGTGCCTTGCCCGCTTGCCCCGCTGCCGCTGACCGCCTGTTTCGGCGGACTGCCCGCCGAAACCGTACCCGAGGAGAGACACGCACACACGGAGGCCGCAGAATGACCATCGCAAGAGCCACACCCGGACAGGCAACCGCCGTCGCTCCGGCCTTCGTCTACCGCCATCCCATCGGCTTCGAGGAAACCAACGTCGTCGGCAACGTCTATTACGCCAAGCACATCAGCTGGATGGGCCGCTGCCGGGAGATGTTCCTCAAGGCGCATGCGCCGGGGATATTGCAAGAGATCTATGCCGATTTGCGCCTCGTCACGCTGAACCTCTCCTGCGACTACTTCGACGAATTCCACGCCTTCGACGAGGTCGAAGTCCATATGCGGCTGGAGGGCATTCAACAGCACAAGGTTGCGATGACCTTCGACTACTACCTTGGCGAGGGCCCGCAGGCGCGGCTGATGGCCATGGGCAAGCAGTCCATCGGCTGCATGCGGGCGGTGGAGGGCGGCATGGTGCCGGTGCCGCCGCCGGAGGAGCTTCGGCTGGCGTTGGAGAAGTTCAAGGCGAAATGACAGGCCTGTCCCGCCAGAATGACGGCGTGGTCGCGGACCGCGCGGCGGATGCCGAAGCCGTGGCCTCGGTCATCCGGCAGATGAAGCTGCCACAGAACGGCACCGTGACGCTGGATGAATGGGCGGAGTACGCGGGGTTGGGCAAGTACCGGCTGACCGACGCCTTCCGAACCCTGACCGGCATCCCGCCGATGACCTTCCACAACGCCGAGAAGCTGGAGCTGGCGAAGCGCCTTCTGGTGTTCGAGGAGATGAGCGTCACCGACACCTGTTTCGACATCGGCTTCGAGAGCCTCGGGTCGTTCATTTCCAAGTTCACCACGCAGGTCGGGATTCCGCCGGGCAAATACGCCAGGACCATGAAGGAGACCGGCTTTGCCGAGCTCTTCGTGCTGGCGCTGGCGCATGGGCTGAAGGATGGCGCGGAGGGCGCGGCGCAGGCGCGGCTGCGGTTCGAGCGGCCGGTCTGGAGCGGCGCACCGGGGGTGATCGCCGCGATCTTCCGAAAGCCGATCCCGAGTGGCATGCCGACCGTCTGGCGCTTCATCCACGCGCTCGGGACCGGGACGTCGGTGCCGCTCCAGACCAAGGGTTACTGCCTTGCCGCGAGCCTGCCGCTGCGGCCCGCGATGGCGGATCTCATCAACCTCAAGCCCGCGCTGATCGGGCGGGCGGAGCTGCGCCCCGGCGTGGCGGAGACGCGGATCGCGATGGTCGAACCGACGGTCTTCGACCCGCCGGTGACGCTTGCCGTGCCCGCATTGTTTTGTCGGGAAAGCAATGGGTTGGCTAAGGCCGGCTAAGCCCAATTTTCGAGAAGTCACATCCGCTGATTCTGCGTAAGGTCAGTCTCGACACAGGGTGATACTCCGATTTCGAAGGCCGGGCCGAAGCGTCCGGAAGCCCGCAAGGGCAGGGCGCATCCGCGCCCCCGGAAGAGGTGTGTCCACCGTCCCGAAGCCGTGCCCGAAAGGATGCCATCCATGCGATTTGCCCTGACACGATGCGCGCTGGCGGCCAGCCTCTCGGTTCTGGCCATGCAGGCGGGTGCCACGGCGCTGACCTACGGCCAGACCATCGACGTGCCGGTGAACCAGAGCCTTGCCCTGCCGCCGAATGCCGATGCCTCGGAGCGGGCGGTGCAGGCGGTGGCGGAGCGGGTGGCGCTGCTGATGGCGGCCATGGCGGCGAAGGACGTCGACGCCATGGCCCCGCTCTACGTCAACAGCCCCGATGCCATGTATTTCTCCGGCGGCGAGAACTGGAAGACCCGCGGCACGGAGCGGTTCCTGCGCACGCAGGTCGCCTGTCTCGGCGCGGTCGGCGAGATGGAAGTGCTGCCCTACGACATGCAGATGCAGTTTCTCGATGACGTGATGATCACCACGCTCACCGGGCAGAACCACCTGCCGCTCGGCGGCGACAGGATTGCCAGAACCAGTTGGCGGTGGTCGCTGGTGTTTCGGAGAAGCGGTGACTCCGACTGGCTGATCGCCCACGAACATTTCTCCTTCAAGGAGGAATGAGCCCGTGGATTTCATTCCCTTCACCTCTCCACACCACCCTGACATAGCAACCAAGAGGAACGAGACCATGATGTTCAAGACCATGAAGACCGGCCGCGCGGCGCTGCTCGGCGCGGGCATGACGCTGGCGCTGGCCGGCGCGGCATTCGCCGAGGGCCCCGGCCCGCAGTACGACGAGGCGGCGGATCTGGCGATCCACGAGCTGCTGGCGCAGATCCCGTCGATGGATATCGAGAATCTGCCGGCGCTGCCGATCCAGAAGTTCACCCTTCCGGAGGCTGGCGTGGACGTGCTGCGCGCCAAGGTGACCGAGACCTACACCATCGAGGGCGTGGGCACCGATACCGTCGAGCTGACCGGCTGGATTGCCGTTCTGCATGGCGATCCGGAGTCGATCATCGACGGCGAGGCCGTGAAGTGGTCGAACTTCCAGGTTGGCACCGAGTTCGTCGGTCTTGACCTGCGCGCCGAAAGCGACGTCTTCGGCCCGATCCAGGTCACGCTGAACCCCGATGCCATGTCCATCGGCCGCGTCGGCATGTGGCCGGACAGCGCCGTGCCGCGGGAGTTCCTCCAGCAGGTCGGCCTGACCGAGCAGGACATCGACGACCTGACCCGCCCGCCGGGCGAGTGCGCGCCGATCCCGGATGCCACCTCGGGCGAGCAGACCACCAATGGCGGCTGCTGCTACGCGCCGCTGGCGGTCAAGGTGTCGATGACGGACCTCGGTCTCGACATGATCTCCGAGCGTCCGGTCCTGATGTACTCCTACGTCGAGACCATCCCGCCGGTGGGCTATGTCGCCTCCACCTCGCTGGCTCCGCGTCCGCTGGTGGCCGATGGCCGCGCCGTGGGCACGCTGCAGTCCGCTGCCGTGACCTTCCGCGAGATCGTGCACCACATGCCGCTCGACGGCCAGCTTCTGGATGGCCGGTTCGACGTCTTCGTGGCGTCCAACTGATCCTTTGACGACAGCATGCGGCGCCGGGGGTCCGGCGCCGCATCACCGTTTCGGGGGCATCATGGCGAACATCGACGCGCAGATTACCACAGGCCGGGACGTGAGCGTGCAGGGGATTTTCCGCCTGCGCGTTCTGCTGTTCGCGGCTCTGGCGCTGGCGTCGGTGCTCTCCCTGCTGGCCCTGCCGTCCCTCGACTGGCGGTTGAACGCGCGGGAGCTGATCCCGGCGGGCGGCGTGCCGGAGCGGGTGCAAGCGGCGGAGGCGGTCTTTGGCCTGAGCGACACGATGACCGTGGGCTTCGTGCCGGAGAGTGGCAACGTATTCGCACCGGAGGCCCTGACGGTGGTCCGGGACCTGTCCGCGCGGTTGGCGGCGATCCCCGGTGTCGCGCATCTGACCAGCCTTGCGACCGTGCCGCAGGTGGCTATCGACGGCGGCGTGCTGAAGGTCGCCCCCCTGCTGGCCGAAGCCGATGTGGACGGTGCCCTTGGCACCCGTCTTGCGGCAGAGATCGGCGCGGCGGGGCAGGACAACGGCCTGCTGGTGTCCCGGGACCACGCCGCGACGATGCTCCAGATGCAGCTTGCCCCCGGCGCCGATGCGGAGGCGGTGATCGCGTCCGTTCAGGCGATGCTCGGCGGCCGCCCCGACATGGTGCTGACCGGGGCGCGGCTGGCGCAGGCGGAGCTGGGGCGGGCGCTGATCCGCGATCTGGCGCTGTTCCTGCCCGCGATGGCGCTGATCCTCGGGGCCTTGCTCCTGGCGCTGTACCGGCATCCGCTGCCGGTTCTGGTGATCCTCGGGAAACTGATGGTGACGACGCTGCTTACCGCCGGGGTCATGGCCGGACTGGACATCGCGGTCTATGTGCCGACACTGATCCTGCCGGTGGTGATCCTCGTGATCGCCGTCTCCGACGACATCTATGTCATCGACCATTGCCTCGCGAAGCTGCGCGAAGATCCGGCGCTGCCGTGGCAGGACGCCATCGCGGCGGCCATGCGCCGGGCGGTCCCTGCGGTGACCTTCTCGGCCCTGACCACAAGCGGCGGGCTGCTGGCGCTGATGCTGACGGCGCTCACTGCCTATTCGGATTTCGCCCTCGCCGGGGCCATCGGCATCGGCCTGTCCTATGTGTTGACCCTGACGCTCCTGCCTGCCTGCCTGTCGCTGGTCCGCCGCCCTCTGGCCCTGGCGGCGCAGGCGCGGCGGGCGCGGGTGCAGGGGGGCATGGCCGGGCTCTGGCGGCGCAGGCCGCGCGGGCGGCGGCTGGCGATGGCGCTCTCCGCCGTGCTGCTGGCGCTTGGCCTCGTCGCGGTGCCCCGGCTGACGATCAACGACAGCTGGCTGGCGAACCTGCCGGTGGATAGTGCCGTGCGGCAGGCGGATGGCGTGCTGTCGCGGCATGTTGCGGGTACGGTTCAGATGGCCTTGCTGGTCGAGGACCTGGCGGGCGGCTCACTGCTCGATGACGCGGTGGCGGCGCGGGTCTTCGCGGCGGAGCGGGTTCTCTCGGAGGCCAAAGGCGTCGGCGCGGTGCAGGGGGTCTTCGACGACATCCTGCGCACCAATGCGGCGCTGTCGGGGCAGGATTTCGGGCCGTATGCGGATGCCCGGCGGGCGCAGGGCCTCCTCCCCGGCGAGCTTGTGCAGGGCGATATCGTCGTGCGCACTTTCCGCCGCTATCCGCTGGCCCCTCGCCTCACAGCGGACGGCCGCATGGGGCTGGCCACGCTCTACCTGACCGGCGCCGATTATGCCTCTGTCAAGGCGTTGCTGGACGGGCCGGTGGCGGCGGTGAACGGCTCGGACCTCGGTCTGCGCCTGACCCCCTACGGCGAGGCCTGGGACGGGTTCCGCGCCATCGACCTCGTGACCGAAGGCTTCCCGCGCACCCTGATTGCCGCGCTGGCGATCACCTTCCTTCTGGCGGCGCTGCTGTTCCGATCGCTGACCGCCGCCTTCCTCGTCTTCCTGCCAACGCTCTGCACGATCCTGCTGCTGCACGGCTTCCTCGTCGTCACCGGCACCAGCCTCGGCATCGCGACAGCCATGTTCGCCGCCATCGCCATCGGCGCGAGCATCGACTACGCGATCCACCTGCTGGTGGCCTACCGGAATGCGCTGAAGGTCCTGCCGCCTGCACAAGCCCTCGACGCGGCGCTGGCCCTGACCGCCCCCGCGACAGTCTCGGCGGCGCTGGCGGTGGTGGGCGGCATCTCGGTGCTGCTGCTGTCGAAGGTGCCGCCGAACCTCGACCTCGGCCTGCTGATCTGCGCCAGCCTGATCCTCTCGGCGGCGCTCTCGCTCACCCTGATCCCCGCCTTCCTCGACGGGTCCATGAAACGGAGAGACGCATGAAATCTGCCGTCGCCGCCCTGCTGTTCCTCGCCGGTCCCGCCCTCGCCGAGCCGGCGCTGGACCTCGTCACCCGCTACAACGCCCGCCCCATTGCCGCGCACGGCTGGCAGAGCGTCGATCTGGACCTGCTCACCGGGCAGGAGATCACCCGGCATTTCGGTGTGATCAACGCCTGGTCCGCCGGGGGCGACATGGTCGATACGCTGTTCCTGCTGGATGCGCCGGAGGGGCTGCGCGGCACGAATTACCTGCTGCAGGAACCGAAAGGGCAACCCGACCGGCTCGACGTGTTCCTCAATCTGCCGGTCGGCCTCAAGCAGGTGATCGCGCTGGAGCCGGAGCAGCTGGACGAGGGGCTGCTCGGGTCGGACTTCGCCTACCGCGACATCCGCTGGTTGCTGCCGGAGGTCGGGGTGTCCTATGCGCTGGCCGGTGAGGAGGTGATCGCCGGGCTGCCAGTGACGGTGCTGGACGCGGAGGTGTCGGAGGATGTGGCGGGGCAGTTCCTCTGGGATCGCGCCCGCTTCTACCTCTCGCAGGAGCCGCTGTTCCTGATGGGGGCTGATTACCTTGCCGGGGACGCGCCCCTCAAACAGATGCGGGTCGAGGATCTGGCGCAGATCGACGGGCATTGGATCGCCACGCTGATGACAATGCGGGTCGGGCCGGAGCGGTGGTCGCGGATCACGCTCAAGGACGTCAGTTTCACCGCGCGGGGCTATGGTCCGGAGGCGTTCACCCCCGCCGCCTTGCCCGCACTCGGCACCACTTTGCGCGAAACCGGGGTGATCCCGGTATCGGAAGGAGGCTCGGAATGAGACGGTTTGTCGGTGTCCTGTCCCTGATGGCGACGCCGCTCGCGGCGCAGGTGGCGGAGCGGCAGGATGACCTTTACGGCCTCGCGCTGCCCTATCCGCTGGTGCACCTGATCCACTCGAGGGACATCACGCAGGAGGGCACCACCGGCCAGCTCATGGCGGAGGACCCCTTCCTCCTCTACACCCTCGGGCGTGATCTGATCCGGCGGCAATACACCTTCGAGAACGGTGCCTTCGGCCAGACCGGCGACGCCTCCATTCCGCTTTATGCCGGGGGCGCAGGCAGGGACCTTGCACCGCGCTTTGCCCGCGATCATGCGAATAGCTGCGGCGCCTGCCATTCCATGCCGCACCCGGAGCCGGGGGCGGGGCAATCGATTGCCTCCACCGGCGGCATGGGCCGCAACACGCCGCATTTCTACGGCGCGGGGCTGGTGGAGATGATCGGCGAGGAGGTTCGGCGGGACCTGATGCGGCGGTATGACGGGAACGGCAACGGCTGGATCGACCGCAGCGAGGTGGCGGGCCCGTCACCGGCGGTTGTCGGGGTCGGCGTCGAGGGCGTGACGGTCGATTACGGCGACCTTGCACCCGATGCCTTTGGCGTGCCGCAGCTGAACAGCGTGTTCCGCGTCTGGTATCTGGATGCCGCGGGCAGGGTGCTGGACGATGCGACAGGGCTGGACGATCCGCAGGTCGCGGGCTTCGACTTCGTCATGCAGCCTTTCGGCTGGGGGCGCGGGGATCGCATCCTGCCCGATGGACGGCGCATGGCGCAGGGCGCGGAGACCGGCAGCGTGCGGCAGTTCTATGTCGGCGCGTCCGACCTGCACATGGGCATGGAGGCGCAGGACGGGTCCCTGATCGCGCCGGATGGCCAGCGGATTGCCGGTGTGTCCCTGCCCGGCGCGATGCAGGTGGACTTCGGCGACGTGGTGGACCGGCGCTTGGGGCATGACGCGCGCGGGCTGTCCACGGACGACCCCGACGGCGACGGGCGGCTTGCCGAGTTGAGCGAGGGCGATGCGGATGCCGCCGAGTTCTACATGCTGCACGTCCCGCCGCCGGCGGTGGTGCCGCTGCCGGGGTTTGACGCCGGGAAGGCGCTGTTCGCGGAGGTCGGCTGCACCTCCTGCCATGTCGAGAGCTGGCACCTGCCGGGGCGCGATCCGCAAACCGGCGAGGGCGGCGACCGGCGGCTGTTCGATCTGGCGCTGAAGTCCCGTCCGGGCGGCCCGGAGGGCCGGCTCATCGACCTGCGCGGGGCGGATGGCAAGCCGTTGCGCGGGGCGCTGGATGTCGCCGGCGTCTACTCCGACTTCAAGCACTGGGACCTCGGCCCCGCCTTCGACGAGGTGCGTTATGACGGATCGGTGCAGACCACCCACCGCACCGCGCCGCTCTGGGGCGTGGGATCGACCGCGCCGTTCGGCCATTCGGGGCAGTTCCTGAGCCTGCATGCGGTGATCGCGGCGCATGGCGGCGCGGCTTCGGCGGCACGGGATGGGTATATGGCCCTGACGGACGGGGAGCAGGACGAGGTGCAGGACTTCCTGCGCTCTCTGGTGCTCTACGTCAGCGACGAACTGCCGACCGATCTCGACGGCGACGGGGTGATCGCCGGGGATTTCGAGGTGAACGGCGCGGGCGTCGGCTATGAACGCTTCGATCCGCGTTTCCTGACGAAGACCCCGCCACGGTTCCACGAGGTCGCCCGCGTGATGGACCACGAAGGGCGCGAGGTGCCGCTGATGATCCTGCAAAACCCCGACCCGCTCTATGGCCTGACCCTGCCGTTCCGCAAGGACGCGGATGGCGACGGGGTGCCGGATGTTCTGGACCGGGAAGCAAAGGTGATGGAGGGAACGCAATGAAACGGCTGGTTTTTGCCCTGACCCTTGCGGGCCTCGGGACCACGGCGCTTGGGCAAGCCATCGAACGGCCCGACGATCCGCTTGGCATGGCCCTGCGGGAGCCGCGCGTGCGGGTTCTGCACGATGACAGGACGGGCGTGCCGGGGACCAGCATGGACCTGCAGGCCAGCGATCCCTGGCTGGCGTTCAAGCGCGGCGCGGACCTGTTCCAGCGCGAATGGCGGATCGAGGACGGGGTGTTTGCTCTGGCTGCCGATGGCTATGCGGAGGCCAACGCCAATTCCTGCGCCATGTGCCACAACATGCCGTATCGTAGCAGCGGCTTCGGCGGCAATGCGGCGGCGCCGGTGGGACATGGCCGAAATATCCCGCATCTGTTCGGCGTCGGCCTGATCGAGATGATCGGCATCCAGATCCGGCAGGACCTCTATGCGACGTACGACCTGAACGGGAACGGCTTCCTCGATGTGCCTGCGGAGACCGAAGGCGTGGAGGCATTGGTGGAGCCGGTGCCGGGAATGCCCTTGTCCTACGGCTGGCTGGACGACCGCGACGGCGACGGCGGGCCGGATCTGAACATGGTTCTGACGGTCAATTTCGTCGATGCCGAAGGCCGGGTGATCACCCGTGCCGCCGACGGCAGCCGGGCAAAACTCGGGGCGCCGGGCGTGGCGGGATACGACATCTCCACCGGGATTTTCGCGGCGTCGATCAGCGACCACCAGTTCCCGAGCCTGCGCCGCTTCTCCGAAGGGGTCATGCGCTCGGTCATGGGGTTCCGGATCGAGGCGCGGAAGGGTGAGGCGGATGAGGGCGCGTTTGGCGATCTCAAGGCAGGCGATGGCTGGGGGCCGGTGTCCAATGCCGGCATGGCGCAGCTGATCCTGCCCGCGCCGGATTTCGCGGCGATTGATCCCGAAGACTGCACCGCACAGCGGCAATCGGTGAGCGCCGGGGAGATCGACCTGCTGGAATGGTATCTCCTGAACACCCCCCGCGCCGCCCGGATGGAAAGCACGCCGGAGGCAGAGCGCGGCGAGGCGCTGTTTGCCGACATCGGCTGTACGACCTGCCATGTGGCGGATTGGCAGATCAAGCCGCAAGGGGCGGGTTATGCCGGGGACCGGCGGTTCTTTGACATCGACGTAACGGTGGCGGCGGATGGCACGGCATTGGGGAACCTGACCTTGCTGGCGGACAAGGACGATCAGGGCCACTGGCAACGGCGGTTCGGTGAGACCACCGTACAGGGCGTCTACAGCGACTTTCGCCATCACGAGATGGGGCCGCGCTTTGCCGAGTATTACTACGGTGCCCGCGCCGACAAGGCCTTCGCCCTGCGCCGTTTCCGCACGCCGCCGCTCTGGGGCGTTGGCTCTTCCGCGCCCTATGGCCATGACGGGCGCAGCCCGACGCTGGACCATGTGATCCGCAGGCATGGCGGCGAGGCGGAGGGGATGGCAGCGGCCTATGTGGGTCTTGCGGAACAGGACCGGGCCGATATCCTCGCCTTCCTGAACAGCCTCGTTCTCTACCAGCCCGATCAGGTGCAGGTGGACCTCGACGGCGACGGGGCGGTTTCGGGGATGCTGATGCGCGACGGCCAACCGCTTGGCCCCGAGACCTTCCGCCCGGAACTGCTCTTCGCCAATACGCCCGCCTATGCCGGCTGGAACGCGGACCACAGCCGCTTCTCCCTCGCCATGACCAACGTGGACGAGGCCTATGGCCTGCAATTGACGGCGCTGAAGGATGCCAATGGCGACCAGATGTCTGATATGCTGCAATCGGGAGCCGGGGCGGACGGCTGCATGGCTCCCCCGAAACCCACTCAATGACCCTTTGGAAAGGACAGATCCGATGACCGACGTGACGCTTTACGGCCTGCCGCCCAGCACCTACGTCCGCACTGCCATCATGGCGCTGGAAGCCAAGGGCGCGGATTACACGCTCGAATTCCCGGACTTCCGCTCCGGGGCCTATGCCGAGTTGCACCCCTTCGGCCGCATCCCGGCGCTGCGCCACGGCGATCTGGTGCTCTACGAGACGCTGGCGATCTGCACCTACGTCGACGAGGCCTTCGACGGCCCGGCCCTGCAACCCGGCGATGCGGTGGGCAAGGCGCGGATGCTGCAATGGATCAGCGCGATCAACGATTACATGTACACCTCCTTTGTCCGGAACTGCGTGTCCGAGCGCTTCGTCAAGCCGATGCGCGGGATGCAGACGGATGAGGCGGTCTGTGCGGCGGCGAAGCCGACCATCGAGAAGCACCTCGGCATTCTGGACAAGGCCTTGAGCGCATCGCCTTATCTCTCCGGGGAGACGGTCAGCCTCGCCGATTACTTCCTCGCCCCGATCCTCGCCTATCTCGCGGTGACGCCGGAGGGGGAAGAGCTGATGCCTGGGCTGGAGGGCGTGGCGGCGTGGACCGAGCGGATGGCCGGAACGGCGGGTTACGCGCGCATCAACGCCGTGCCTCCTGCGAAGGCGGCCTGAGTCATGGCGGGGGGTTGTCTGCTTCGTCTGCTGATGGCCGGGTTGCTGATGCTCTCGGCGGTCTGTGTGCGGGCGGAGGAGACCGCCCCGCCGATCCGCGAGGCGGTGCTGGACAACGGCCTGCGGCTGGTGGTCCTGCCCGTCCACCGCGCCCCCGTCGTCACCCATATGGTTTGGTACAGGACCGGCAGCGCGGACGATCCCTATGGCAAGTCCGGGCTGGCGCATTTCCTCGAACACCTGATGTTCAGCGGGACGCAGGCGCATCCGAAGGGGGATTACATCGGTGCCGTGAATGCCGTGGGGGGTATTCAGAACGCCTTCACCTCCTTCGATTTCACCGTCTATTTCCAGCAGGTTCCGGCGGAGGCGCTGGGCCGGATGATGGCCTTCGAGGCGGACCGGATGACCGGGCTCATGCTGAACGCCGAGGCGGTGGCCATAGAACACGAGGTCATCAAGGAAGAGCGCCGGGTGCGGGTGGACAACGATCCCGGCTCGATGATGGTCGAGGAGATGGACGCGACGCTGTTCCAGCGCCATCCCTACCGCAATCCGGTGGTCGGCTGGATGCGCGAGATCGAGGGGCTGACGCAGGCGGATGCCCTGGCCTTCTACGAACGGTACTACCGCCCCGACAACGCCATCGTGGTGGTGGTTGGCGATGTGGACTTCGACGCGGCGCTGGCGCTGGCGCAGAACAGCTACGGCAGGCTGCCACGCGGCCCCGGCACCGTGGCGCGGTCGCGGATCATGGAGCCCGTCGTGAGCACCCGCCGCACGGTCTCGCTCAGCGATTCCCGCATCCGCGCCGCGAAGTTCCGCAAGTCATGGGTGGTGCCGAGCAACACCACCGCCGCGCCGGGCGAGGCGGAGGCGCTGACCCTCCTCGCGGAGATCCTTGGCGGCGGGGCGCGGAGCCGTCTCTACACGGCGCAGGTGCTGGGCAGCGGCACCGCGAAAAGCGTCACCGTGCGCTATGACGGCAACCCCATGGATTACGGCTATTTCTCCTTCTACGGCGTGCCGCTGGACCCGGCGGACCTGATCCCGCTGGAGGCGGCCTTCGACGCGGAGCTTGCCCGGATCGCGGCGCAGGGCGTGACCGTGGCGGAAGTCGACGCGGCGCGGCGGCGCGTCCTGCGCGGACAGATGTTCGAGCGCGACGATCCGCTCGTCATGGCGCGGTATCTCGGCATGGTGCTGGCCACCGGCGGCACTCTGGACGGCATCGCCAGCGAGGCAGAGCGGCTGGCAGCGGTCACGCCGGACGACATAGCCCGCGTGGCACGGGACCTCTTGCCACCGGATCGGGCCGTGACGGGCTATCTGCTGGCCCCGCAGGAGGTGGGACAATGAGGGCGCTGCTACGGAGCCTGATGGCGCTGGTCCTGCTTGCGGGCATGGCGCGGGCGGAGATTGCCGTGCAGGAGATCACAAGCGAGAGCGGCGTGACCGCCTGGTTGCTGGAGGATCACAGCCTGCCGCTCGTCACCCTGCGTTTCGCCTTCGAGGGCGGCAGCCGCGCGGACCCGGAGGGTTTGTCCGGCACCGCCTACCTGATGTCGGGGCTGATGGACGAGGGCGCGGGGGAGATGGCTTCGGAAGCCTTCCTGTCGGCGGTGGACGACGCCGGGGCGGAGCTGTCGTTCTTCGTCCGGGACGGATACTTCGGCGGATCGCTCCGGGTGCTGCGCGAGGATGCGCCCGAGGCGCTGGCGCTGCTGAGCCTCGCGGTCACCGATCCGAGGTTCGACGAGGCCCCGGTCGAGCGCATCCGGCGGCAGATCCTCAGCAGCCTCGCGGCGCAGCAGGCCGACCCGCAGGCGCAGGCGAGCCTCGCCCGGGACCGGGCGCTTTATGGCGACCACCCGTTTGCCCGCAACCGCAAGGGTGACATGGCGGAACTGGCGCGGGTGACGCGGGCAGACCTGCACGCCTTCCACGCCGCGCAGTTCACCAGGGACCGGTTGCATGTGGCGGTCGTCGGAGCGGTTTCGGAGGCGGACCTCGCCGGGTGGCTCGACAGGGTGTTCGGCGCGTTGCCCGAAACGGCCCCGGCGCAGGCCGCCGCGGTCCCCGAACCCACCTTCGGCCAGACCGTCCGCATCGCCGCGCCGACGCCATCGACGACCATCCTGATGACATGGCCCGCCCCGGCGCAGCGGGACGCGGATTTCCCGGTGGCGGCGGTGATGAACCACATCTTCGGGGCCGCGCCGATGTCCTCGCGCCTGTTCGACGAATTGCGCAACGCGCGGGGGCTGGTCTACGGCGTCAACACCGCGCTCGACCCGGAGGCGATCACGCCGCAGTTCCTGATCTCGACCCAGACCCGCACCGACCGGCTGGAGGAAACGCTGTCGGTGATCGACGCGGAACTGGCCCGTCTGGCGGAGGACGGGCCGGGCGCGGCGGAACTGGCGGAGGCGAAGGCCTATCTGTCCGGCGTGTTTTTCGTGCGCAACTTCGGCGGATCGGCGGCGGCGGCGGAAACGCTGCTCTCGCTCCAGATGGCAGGACTTGCGCCGCGCTACCTCGCCGACCGGGCGACGCTGTACGACGGGGTGACGGCCGAAGACGTCAGGCGCTTTGCCGCGACGCTGGCGGCGATGAAGCCCGCCGTCCTGCTGATCGGGCCGGAGGCGGCGTCGAACTGAGCCCGTGCATCGCAGCCCGCCCCAATTTTCGAGAAGCGGGGGCACCTCAGGCGCGGTAGTCTGGACGATACGCCGGGGCCGATTTGCAGCCCGGTCGTCCGGCGGTTTTTCCGGCGCCCGCTGCGCGTGCAGGCGTGACATGGGAGTCCTGCGGTGCAGGCAGCACGGCGCCTCTTTGACAGGAGGACAGTATGACGAAGACATTTTCGAAGGCTCACGCTCGCGCGGCCCTGTGGTTTGCCGGAGCGGCGATGGCCGGTCTGGCGGCCCTGCCCGCGGCGGCGGTGGAGATCGGCGAGACCGTGGAGATCAAGATCGACGGTGCGCGGCTGATGGCGGAGGAGTCCAAGGATCGCGGCGCGGAGGCAGTGCAGAGTGTCACCAAGGTGGTCATGGCGCTGATCGAGGGGATCGAGGAGAACAACGTCGAACAGATGAGCCGGGTCTATGGCGAGAACGAGGGCGCGATGTTCTACGGAGCCTCCGTCGCGCGGAAGATCCGGGGCACGAAGGATTTCGTTCTGGCCCAGAACCAGTGCCGCGAGACGCTGCTCACCGTCGACATCCAGCCGCGCGACATGCAGGTGCAATATCTCGGCGACGTCGCCATCGCTACGCTGACCGGCACCAACGAGATGGTGACGCGGGACAACATGAAGGACGGCTCGACCTGGCGCTGGTCGCTGGTGATGCACGACGCGGGCGGCGGCGACTGGCGCGTGACGCACGAACATTACTCCTTCGAGCCGATGTAACCGGCAAGGCCAAGGAACCACTCCCGAGGAACGAGAGGGGTGACGGGACCGGGGTGCGTGACCTGCGCGCCCCGGTTTCTTTTTGGGCAATGCGGAGAGGGGGCCGGGATTGTCATGTAAATTTTGAAAGTCCATTTTGCTTATCGCCCTGTTTGCGTGCAAATCTTTCCTGCCAAAGGGGGCCTTGCTCTGCTATGTCCTTTCGGGACATCGAGATTGTGCACATCGGCATACCGCCCTGCGACGGGCCGGGCGCCCCAGCCAAGGAGAACAGCGTGACTGAAGCTATCCAGCAAACCGACCGTCTTGACCGCGATGGATTGCAGGTTGCGGCGGAGCTTGCGGCGTTTATCGAAACGGACGTACTGCCGGGGACCGGGGTGGACGCCGGGGCGTTCTGGGCCGGGTTCTCGGCGCTGGCGCATGACTTCGGACCGAAGAACAAGGCGCTTCTGGACAAGCGCGAGACCATCCAGGCCAAGATCGACGCCTGGCACAAGGCGCGGCGCGGCCATGCGCATGACCGTGTGGTCTACAAGGCGTTCCTGCAGGATATCGGCTATATCGTGCCGGAAGGCGGCGATTTCTCCATCGAGACGTCCAACGTCGATCCGGAGATCGCCGAGGTTCCGGGGCCGCAGCTGGTGGTGCCGGTGACCAACGCCCGCTTCGTGCTGAACGCGGCAAATGCGCGGTGGGGCAGTTTCTATGACGGTCTTTACGGCACGGATGCCATGGGCCCGGTTGTCTCCGGTCCGTTCGACGACGGGCGCGGGGCGCGTGTGGTGGCGCGGGCGGCTGTGTTCCTCGACGACATCTTCCCGCTGACCGGCACGAGCCACGCCAAGGCGGAAGCCTATTCCGTCAAGGACGGTGCCCTGTCGGTGGACGGCTCCGCCCTCAAAACGCCGGCGGCCTTCGTGGGCTATACCGGCGACGCGGCGTCCCCGTCCTCCGTTCTGCTGCGCAACAACGGGCTGCACGTGGAACTGGTGTTCGACAAGAGCCACCCCATCGGCAAGACAAACGCCTCCGGACTCGCGGATGTGCGGCTCGAATCGGCCATGTCGGCGATCATCGACTGCGAGGATTCCGTGGCCTGTGTGGATGCGGAAGAGAAAACCCAAGCCTACCGCAACTGGCTCGGCCTGATGAAGGGCGATCTGGAGGATACCTTCGTCAAGGGCGGCAAGGAGATGACCCGGCGGCTGAACGGCGACCGGGCCTTTACCGCGCCGGATGGCTCGGAGCTGACCCTCAAGGGGCGCGCGCTGCTGCTGGTGCGCAACGTTGGCCACCTGATGACCAACCCGGCGATCCTGACAAAGGATGGCAGCGAGATCTACGAGGGGCTGATGGACGCCATGGTCACGGTGCTGATCGCGCTGCATGACCTGAAGAAGACGCAAGGCCCGCGCAACTCCGTGGCCGGGTCGGTCTATGTGGTCAAGCCGAAGATGCACGGGCCGGAGGAGGTCGCCTTTGCCGATGCGATCTTCACCCATGTGGAACAGGTGCTCGGCCTGCCGCAGTACACCGTCAAGCTCGGCATCATGGACGAGGAACGGCGGACTTCGGTGAACCTCAAGGAATGCATCCGGGCGGCGAAGCATCGGGTGTGTTTCATCAACACCGGCTTCCTCGACCGCACTGGCGACGAAATCCACACGTCGATGGAGGCCGGGCCCTTCTCCCGCAAGGATTTCATCAAGCGCAAGAGCTGGATCGGCGCCTACGAGAATCAGAACGTCGACATCGGCCTCGAATGCGGCCTGATGGGCAAGGCGCAGATCGGCAAGGGCATGTGGGCGCAGCCGGACAGCATGGCGGCGATGCTGGAGCAGAAGATCGAGCATCCGCGCTCCGGGGCGACCTGCGCCTGGGTGCCGTCGCCCACCGCCGCGACGCTGCACGCCACGCATTACCACAAGGTGGATGTGAAGGCGGTTCAGGCGAAGCTGGCGAAGGGCGGACGGCGGGCCTATGTGGAGGCGCTGCTCGACATTCCGCTCGCCGCCTATCGCAAGTGGACGCCGGAGCAGATCCGCCGCGAGGTGGAGAACAACGCGCAGGGTATCCTCGGCTACGTGGTGCGCTGGATCGACCAGGGTGTGGGCTGTTCCAAGGTGCCGGACATCAACGATGTCGGCCTGATGGAAGACCGCGCCACCTGCCGCATCAGCGCCCAGCACATCGCCAACTGGCTGCATCACGGCGTGGTCTCGCGGCAGGAAGTCAGCCAGATCATGCAGCAGATGGCCGAAGTGGTGGATCGCCAGAACGCCGGCGATCCGGCCTATGTGCCGATGGCCCCCTCCTTCGAGGGCATCGCCTACAAGGCCGCCTGCGATCTGGTGTTCGAGGGCCGCGAGCAGCCGTCGGGCTACACGGAGCCGGTGCTGCACCGGCGGCGGCTGGAGCTGAAGGCGCAGTAAGGGGACACGGCGGGCGGAAGGCCCGCCGTTTTCGTTTTGCGGTGAAAGCCTGCCCGCCGTGCCGATTTTGTCACCCCCCGTCGCGGCACCCCGCCGCAGGCTCTGCTTGTCCTTGACCACGCCGCGCGGAGAGGAAACAAAGAGGGCAAGCATGACTGAACCGATTGGTTCAGTCCGGCGGCGCCAACGTGTTTTGACAGGGTCGGACCGGGGCGCTACCAAGACGAGAGTGACCAGAGGCACGGAGTGGGGCGGATGTTGGGCAAGTTCGGACAGGAACGGTTTCGCCGGGGTATGACCCGCCTTGCCGGAGCGGCGCTTGTCACGGTGCTGATGCACGGGACCGCGATGGCGGAGACGCTCGCGGCGGCCATGACTTCCGCCTACAACCACAGCGGCCTTCTGGAACAGAACCGCGCGGTGCTGCGGGCGGCGGACGAGGATGTGGCGATTGCCATGGCGGCGCTGCGCCCGACGCTGAGCTGGTCGGCCCAGATGCAGCGCAGCTTCGGCTATTCCAAGTCCGTGCAAGGCGCGAGCCGGGTGAACACCACGGAAACGACGCTGGCGCTGGTCGCCAGTTACACGCTGTTCGATTTCGGCGCGGGCAAGCTGGCGCTGGAAGGGGCCAAGGAGACGGTGCTCGCCACCCGCGAGGCGCTGATCTCGGTCGAGCAGCAGGTGCTGTTCGCCGCCGCGTCCGCCTTCCTCAACGTGCGCCGTGCCGAGGCCATCGTCAACCTGCGGGAAAACAACGTCCGCGTCATCACCACCGAACTCCGCGCCGCCCGCGACCGCTTCGAGGTGGGTGAGGTCACGCGCACCGACGTGGCGCTGGCCGAGGCGAGCCTCGCCTCCGCGCGCAGCGCGCTGGCCGGGGCGCAGGGTGATCTGGAGATTGCGCGGGCGAATTACACTTCCGTGGTCGGCCACAAGCCGGGCCGCCTGCAGGCGCCGGGCTCGCTGCCGCGCTTGCCGTCCGAGCAGAACGGGCAGGCGACGGCGTTGCAGATCCACCCGGACCTGCGGCAGATCCAGCACGAGATCCTTGCCTTCGAACTCGCCATCAAGGAGGCCGAGGCGGCCATGAAGCCGGTGATCAGCCTGTCCGGGCGGCTTGGCGCGACGGATTCGCTGAACAACGGTACCTATTCGCGCACCGGCAGCATCACGCTCGGCGCGGAGGGGCCGATCTATCAGGGCGGCCGGCTGAGTTCCCTCGTCCGCAAGGTCAAGGCGCAGCGCGATCAGGCGCGGGGCCGTCTGCATTCCACGCGTCACGGCATCACGCAGGATGTCTCCACCGCCTATGCCACCCTCGCCGTCGCCATCGCCGGCATCGAGGCGAGCGAGCGGCAGGTGCGGGCGGCGCAGGTGGCGTTCAACGGCGTGCGCGAGGAAGCCTCGCTTGGGGCGCGGACCACCTTCGACGTGCTGCAGGCGGAGCAGGACCTGCTCGACGCCCGCGCCGGGCTGATCTCGGCGACCATCGACCGCCATGTGGCGGCCTACCAGGTGCTCGCTGCGCTGGGCCTGCTGACCGCGCAGCAGCTGCAGCTGGATGTCGTGCAATACGATCCGGCGCAGTATTACAACCTGGTCAAGACCGCGCCGACCGCCCGCAGCAAGCAGGGCCAGCAGCTGGACCGCGTCCTTAAGAGCCTGAGCAAGTAAGGCGGGCGCCGCTCAGACCAGCGGCACCGTCATGTCCGCGATGAGGTCCCCCGTCGCGGGCGTGATGCCGCGCCACCAGCGGAAGCTCTCCGCCGCCTGCTCGACCAGCATCCCGACGCCATCGGCGACATGCGGCACCCCGGCGTCCCGTGCGGCGGCGAGGAACGGCGTCAGCCCCTTGCCGTAGGTCAGGTCATAGGCCAGCGCACAGCCGTCGAAGACGCCCCGGGGCAGGGCAGGGCAGCTGCCGGTCAGGCTCGACGAGGTGCCGTTGATGACGATGTCGAAGCCGCCGCATTCCACCGGATCGCAGAGCGTGACCATGCCGTAATCGGCCATCATCTCGGCCAGAGCGGCGGCCTTGTCCGGGGTGCGGTTGAGCAGCGACAGCTCGTCCGGCTGGGCCTGCAGGAACGGCAGCAGCACGCCGCGCACCGCGCCTCCGGCCCCCAGCATCAGGATGCGCTTGCCCGCCAGCGGCGTGTGCAGGTTGTCCTGAATGTCGCGGGTCAGGCCGATGCCGTCGGAGTTGTGCGCCTCGATCGCGCCGTCGGAGAACCGCAGCGTGTTGGCCGAGCCCGCGAGCCGGGCGTCATCGGTGGCGGTGCCGGCGATCGCGAAGGCGTCGATCTTGAACGGCGCGGTGACGTTGCAGCCCTTGCCGCCCGCGTCGCGGAACCTCTGCACGGCGTCGGCGAACCCGCCGAGCGGGGCCTCGATCTTGTCATACGCCATGTCCTGGCCCGACAGCGCGGCAAACCGGCCGTGGATCATCGGGGATTTGGACTGGGCAACGGGGTTGCCGAAAACGGCGTAATGATCGGTCATGGCGGGCCTCCTCGCGGGCGCTGTTTGCGCTTTTGGGCGGCGGGCGTCAATGCGGTGGATCGAGAAGGCCGCGCCTGCCCTGCCGGATTCAGGGCGAGACGAATGCGCTCCGCGCGTAGCCCTGCAGGAAGAGCAACGCCGTCAGGTCGCCGTGGTTTACCCGGCAATCGCTCTGCTCCTGCACCATCGGCTTGGCATGGAGCGCCACGCCCAGACCCGCGCGGCCCAGCATCCCGAGGTCGTTGGCCCCGTCGCCCACGGCGATGACGTCGGCCTCGGAGATGCCCAGCCGGGTGGTGATCTGCTCCAGCGCCTCGACCTTGGCCTCGCGGCCAAGGATCGGGCGGCCGACCTCGCCGGTCAGCGTGCCATTCTCGATCAACAGCGTGTTTGCCCGGTTCTCGTCGAAGCCGAGCATGGCGGAGACGCGGGTGGTGAAGGCGGTGAACCCGCCGGAGACCAGCGCGGCGTGACTGCCGTTCGCCTTCATCGTGGCAATCAGCTCCGGTCCGCCGGGCATGAGGGTGATGCGCTCGGCAACGACCGTGTCGATGACCGACTCCGGCAGGCCCTTGAGGAGGGCGACGCGCTCGGTCAGGGCGCCTTCGAAGTCGAGCTCGCCATTCATCGCCCGCGCCGTGATGGCCTTCACATGCGCCCCGACGCCGGCCACCTCCGCCAGCTCGTCGATGCATTCCTGCTGGATCATGGTGCTGTCCATGTCGGCGAGGACCATCCGCTTGCGGCGGTTGGCGACGGGCAGGATGTTGAGGTCGGCCTGATCGGCGATGGAGGCGCGGACCTCGGCGAGGTTCGTCGGGGTCGTCTCCACCGGGAATTCCGCGGCCTCGTCCGGCGAGAGCCAGAGGGCATCGCCGCCGCCGAAGGCATTGCGCAGGCTGTCCACAAGGGCGGCGTCCAGCGTGCCGGGTTTGGCGATCAGGGAGACGATGTACATGGGCGGTCCTCGCGCGTGGGGTGCGCGGGGCTTTTGCCATGCGGCGGGCGAGGCGTCCAGATGGGATGCCGGGCGGGGGACCGTGCGGTGGGGTAGGGATCGCTTAACCGCCGTGGCGCAATTTCATTCGCGGTTGACCACGGAAGAACAGGATCAGTCTCCCGAAGCCTTTCGGGATCGCGATCTCATCAGGCAGGGCGGGTGACGCCGCCCTTTGGAGGCCGGGACTGACACCCCGGCACCCGATCCGCATCTGGCGGCCGCCATTTTCCGAAACTTCACAGGTTTGTAGAGAAAGCAGCGCTTTCGGCAGTCCGGTCGGCTTCGGTCCGGACCCGTCGGCGCGTCTGGCGCCGATTTCTTGAAAAGAAATCGGTCCGAAATCTTTTCAAGATTTCGGGTCATCGCTCACCCTGAGCCGATCAGCGCCCCGGCAGCGAAGACCAGCGCCCCGCCCAGCACCACCTGGAAGGCGGCGCGGAGGAAGGGGGTCTCCATCCATTTGTTCTGGATCCAGGCAATCGCCCAGAGTTCCACGAACACCACGACAAAGGCGATGATCGTCGCCGTCCAGAAATGC
Source organism: Tropicibacter sp. S64 (assembly GCF_049803835.1). NCBI lineage: Bacteria > Pseudomonadati > Pseudomonadota > Alphaproteobacteria > Rhodobacterales > Roseobacteraceae > Tropicibacter > Tropicibacter sp. S64. The sequence continues at coordinate 169,039 of NZ_JBNAGK010000010.1, forward strand.
GGGATCAGGTAGGGCAGGGCGTGGCCAAGACCGCCGAGCGCCGTCATCACTCCCGCCGCGATGCCGCGCTTGATCGGGGAGCCGCGCCCGGAGAGCTGGCCGTCGTCCGAAGCCGCCTCGGTGAAGCCCATGGAGATGCCTGCGCCGACCGAGGCGGCGAGGCCGACGAGGAAGGTCGTCCAGGTGTCCTGCGTGGCAAAGGCGGTGGCGAAGATCGGCGCGAGGGTGGAGACGGAGCCATCCATCAGGCCCGCAAGTCCGGGCTGCACCCAGGTCAGCACGAACTGGCGGTGGGCGGTCATGCCCTCGCGTTCGAGGGCGTCGTCGTCGAGGTTTTCGCGCTCCAGCCTGTTGGCCGAATACTGGTGTCCGGCTTCGGCGGCAGCGAGGTCGCCGAGCAGCTTTCGGGTGTCGGCGTCGGTGCTGCGCTTGGCCGCTTCGAGGTAGAAGTGCTCCGCGTCCTTTTCCATGTTCGCCGCTTCCTCGCGGATGCGTTCGATGCCGAGGTTCTCCATCAGCCAGACCGGGCGGCGGGCGTAGTACCCCGCCACATGCTCGCGCCGGATCAGCGGGATCACCTCGCCGAACCGCTTGCGGTGCAGGGAGATCAGCGCCTTGCGGTGCGTGTCTTCCTCGTGGGCCATGCCGTCGAAGACGGCGGCGGTGTCCGGAAAGTCGGTGCGCAGGCGCTCGGCATAGCTGCGGTAGATGCGGGCGTCGTCCTCCTCGGAGGAAATCGCCAGGGCCAGCACCTCTTGTTCGGTTAGGTCACGGAATTGTCGGCGGGAGGTCAGGAAACGCATGGAAGCCCTCTTTTAGAATAATTCTAATTTAATGGCATCCATTCTGGGTGCAAGATCAGAAAAGTGAACCGATCAGTTCAGAATGCACTTGCGAATCTGAACCATCCGGTTTAGATAACTGAACGAAGCAGTTCAGTTTTGGAGTGAAACCCATGAAATCCTTCGCTTATGCTCTCGTCCTGACCCTTGGTGCCTCTGCCGCGATGGCCGGTGTTCCGACCATGTCCCTGCCGGACCTGACCTTCCCGCCGAAGCATCCGGACGTTTCGACACAGGGCTGTATCCCGACGACCGCCGAAACCCAGTGCAAGTGAGCGCCATCGCTTGCCGGTACTGAACCGAACGGTTTATACTGCCGGAATGGGATGTATTCATGAACACTGAAGCCGTTGTCCGAAAAGGGCGCAAGTTCGACCAGGTGCTGGAAGGCGCGCGGGAAATCTTCCTGCGCGACGGCTTCGAGGGCGCGTCCGTCGACGAGATCGCCAAGGCGGCGGGCGTGTCCAAGGCCACGCTCTACAGCTACTTTCCCGACAAGCGGCTGCTGTTCCTCGAAGTGACCTCGGCCCAATGCTGCCGCCAGGCGGATGAAGCGCTCGGCACGATGGACTTCACCTGCCCGCCCCGCGTCGTCCTGCGCGAGGCGGCGCAGCGCTTTCTCGGCTTCATCTATTCGGAGATGGGCCAGCGCATCTTCCGCATCTGCGTCGGGGAGGCGGACCGCTTCCCGGAGTTGGGGCGGCAGTTCTACCAGAGTGGCCCGATGACCATGCGCCGGGCCCTGACGGCCTATCTCGCGCAGGCCACCGCGCGGGGGGAGTTGCAGATCGAGGACATGGACCTCGCCGCGGACCAGTTCGCGGAGCTGTGCAAGGCTGACCTCTGGACCCGGCTGATCTTCGGCGTGCAGACCGAATTCGAACAGGCCGAGGTTGACCGCATCGTCGAGGGTGCTATCGACACCTTCATGGCACGCTACGGCGCCTGACGTCTCCCCGGGGGCGCAGGCCCCATGGAGGACGATATGGAAACCAGATCGGAAAACACCTGTTTCGGCGGCACGCAGGGGGTCTATACCCATGCGTCGGACGTCTGCGGCTGCGACATGACCTTCGGGTTGTTCCTGCCGGAGGCGGCGAAGACCGGCCCGGTGCCGGTGCTGTGGTATCTCTCTGGCCTCACCTGCACCCATGAAAACGCCATGACCAAGGCGGCAGCGCAGGGTTGGGCGGATGAGGCGGGCATCGCCGTGGTCTTCCCGGACACCTCGCCGCGCGGCGAGGGCGTGGCCAATGACGAGGCCTATGACCTCGGGCAGGGCGCGGGGTTCTATGTCAACGCCACGCAGGACCCGTGGAAGCCGCATTTCCGGATGTGGGATTACATCGCCGACGAATTGCCCGCCCTGCTGGCCGAGCACTTCCCGCTCGACATGGAGCGGCAGGCGATCACCGGGCATTCCATGGGTGGTCACGGCGCTTTGACCCTGGCGATGAATTTGCCGGGGCGGTTCCGGTCGCTGTCTGCCTTCGCGCCGATTGCCAACCCGACGAAAAGCGACTGGGGCCGCAAGCAGTTCAGCGCCTACCTTGGTTCGGATGAGGCCGCCTGGGCGAAGCATGATGCGTCGCTGCTCATGGCCGAAAAGGGCTTCGACGGGCCGGTGCTCATTGACCAGGGCACGAAGGACCAGTTCCTCGATCTGCTGAAGCCCGAAGCGCTGGCGCAGGCGATGGTGGCGCGGCGGCAGAAGGGCGCGTTCCGGATGCAGGGTGGCTTCGACCATTCCTACTTCTTCATGATGAGCTTCATGGAAGAGCATATCGCCTTCCACGCCGAGGCGCTCTACGCGTGACGACGCTCTACATCGACGCGGACGCCTGCCCGGTGAAAGAGGAAGCCGAGCGGGTGGCGACGCGGCACAGGCTGCCGATGAAGCTGGTCGCGAACGGCGGGCTGCGCCCCTCGCGCAACCCGTTCGTGGAGCTGGTCATCGTGCCCGATGGCCCGGACGTGGCCGACATGTGGATCGCGGAGCGGGCCAAGGCCGGTGACGTGGTGGTGACGGCGGACATGCCTTTGGCGGCGAAATGCGTGGCTGCGGGCGCGCAGGTGCTGCGCCACGACGGGTCTGTCCTGGACGAGAAGAACATCGGCCAGCAGCTTGCCATGCGCGACTTGATGGCGGACCTGCGCTCCGCCGATCCGTTCCGGCAAGGGGGCGGCAAGAGCTTTTCCAAGGCGGACCGGAGCCGCTTTCTCGACGCGCTGGAGCGGGCGATCCGCAAGGCGAAGGGGGTCTGAATGACGGTTGAAGCGGTGGTGTTCGACATCGGCAACGTGCTGATCGAGTGGCAGCCGGAGCGGTATTTCGACCGGGTGTTCGGGGAGGAGCGCCGCCGTGCGATGTTCGCGGAGGTCGACCTGCACGGCATGAACGACCTGATCGACACCGGGCATGATTTCCGCGAGACGGTCTATGGCTGGGCGGCGAAGTACCCGCATTGGGAGGAGATGATCCGGCACTGGCACGACCATTGGCTGGACCTCGCGACGCCTGCGATCCCGCATTCGGTGCGTTTGCTCCGGGCGTTGAAAGCCAAGGGCATCCCGGTCTTTGCCCTGACGAATTTCGGCATCGGGACCTGGAAGATCGCGACGCCGCGGTATGATTTCCTGACCGAGTTCGACATCGCCTTCGTCAGCGGGTACATGGGCGTGATCAAGCCCGATCCGGCGATTTACGCCATGGTGGAGGAAGGCTGCGGCTTTCCGCCCGACAGTCTGCTTTTCGCCGACGACCGCGCCGAGAATATCGCGGCGGCGAAGGCGCGGGGCTGGCAGGGGCATGTGTTCCAAGGCCCGCAGGGCTGGGCCGAGTGTCTTGTCGGACACGGGTTGCTGACGGAAAAAGAGGCGCTCTAGGGCGCTGGCAGAATATCCTGCATCGCAACCTCGGTGTGAAAGCGCCGATCCGAGGGGTGGCGCAATCGCGCCGCGTCACGCCAAAGGCGTGCCTCCGGCACGACGGGGGCGGATCATGCCGGAGGCATGCCTTCGGCATGACGCGGCGGAACGCTGCGCGTCCCGCTGGAGCTCCAATGGCAGCGTGACGGCAGGATGTCGATTCCTTACTCCGCCGGGACCACAATCGGCGCGGGTTTCTTCTCCTTGATGGGAAGATGCACCAACGCACTCAAGGCCCCGACGCCGACGCCGATCCACCAGACGGCGGTATAGTTGCCGTACATGTCATAGAATCGCCCGCCGAGCCAGACGCCCATGAAGCCGCCGATCTGGTGGCTCAGGAAGACGAGGCCGTAGAGTGTGCCCATGTACCGCAGCCCGTAGAGATGCGCGATCAACCCGCTGGTGAGCGGCACCGTGGCCAGCCAGAGCGCCCCCATGACGGCAGAGAAGATCATCACCGAAAGCGGTGTGATCGGCAGAAGGATGAAGAGCGCGGCGGCGATGGTGCGGCCAGTGTAGATGCCCGCGAGGAGGTATTTCTTCGTGTACTTCTTGCCGAGCCAACCGGCGGTCAGCGTACCGACCACGTTGAACAGGCCGATGAGCGAGATCGAGACCGCGCCGAGGGCGGAGGTCGTGGTGATGCCGATGTTCGCCAGCAGGCCCCCCGCCATGATCGGCGAGCACAGCTCCGTCACGAAGGCCGGGAAGTGCGCGGTGATGAAGGCAAGCTGGTAGCCGCAGCTGAAGAAGCCGATGAAGATCAGGCCGAAGCTCGGGTCTTTCAAAGCCTTGCGCAGCGCCTCGCCCATGGTCTGCTCGACCAGCTCGGCGGCCTTCTCGGGCCGCGCGGGGGCACGCATGAAGGGCAGAAGCAGGATGGCGCAGAGGATGATGCCCGCGAAGGTGACGAAGACCATCTGCCAGGGCATGACGCTCAGCAGCCCTTCGGCCAGCGGCGCCCCGAGCACCTGACCGGCGCTGCCGGCGGCGGTGGTGATGGCGAGGCTCATGGAGCGGTTCTCGTCGGAGGCGGCGCGGCCCACCACGGCGAGGATCACGCCAAACCCGGTGCCCGCAATGCCGAAGCCGACCAGGACTTCGGACAATTGCATGGAAACCGGGCTGAGCGCGAAACCGGACCAGACGAGGCCGGCGGCATAGACGATGGCCCCGAGGAAGATCGCCTTGCGGTCACCGATCTTCTCCGCCAGCGCACCAAAGAGCGGCTGGCCGATGCCCCAGAACAGGTTCTGGATGGCGATGGCGAAGCTGAACTCGCTCCTCAACCAGCCATATTCCTCTGCAATCGGGATCTGGAACACGCCGAAGCTGGCGCGGACGGCAAAGGAAATCAGGATGATGAGACAGCCGGTGACGAGCACGGGCGTGAAGAGGGGGGCGCGTTCTTGCATGGCAAATGACCTTTCGACGCTTCTGCATGGCGCGAAATGAACAGCCCGTCAATTCAGCGTGTTTGAACAGTCGCATTGCGTTTCGTGATAGGGCAACTGGTGGCTACACAAACGGCATACAACGGTCTACATGCGACTCCATGACAAGCGTTCAGGACACATACGACAGCCGCGTGGCGGCAGGCACCCTCAAGCGCGACGAGGCGCAGCTCGGCGTCCTGCCGGAACTGGAACGGGTGCGGGCGGAGGTGGCCGCGCCCGCGCCGAAGAAGGGCTTCTTCCGCAAGGCACCGGAGCCGCCGAAGGGGTTGTACATCTGGGGCGGGGTCGGGCGGGGCAAGTCCATGCTGATGGATCTGTTCGTCGACACGCTGGAGGTGCCTGCCCGCCGCGTGCATTTCCACGCCTTCATGCAGGAGGTGCAGGGCGAGATCCACAAACTGCGCAAGCAGGGCGTGGAGGACCCGATCAAGCCGGTGGCGCAAGCGGTCAGCGATGCCGTACGGGTGTTGGCCTTCGACGAGATGCAGATCACCGACATCGCCGACGCCATGATCGTCGGGCGTCTGTTCGAGCAGATGATGGCGGCGGGCACGGTGATCGTGACCACGTCGAACAGGGTCCCGGACGACCTTTACAAGGACGGGTTGAACCGGGGACTCTTCCTGCCGTTCATCGCGCTCCTGAAGGAGAAGATGGTGGTGCACGAGCTGGCCTCCGAGCGGGACCACCGGCAGGACAGGCTGTCCGGGGAGACGGTGTTCTTCACCCCGGCGGGGGCGGAGTCGCGCAAGGCGATCGACCTGATCTGGGACGAATTGAGCCACGGCAGGGACGCGCCGCATACGCTGCACGTCAAGGGGCGCGACCTCGTGCTGGAGCGGTACAGCAATGGCATGGCGCGGGCGACATTCTACCAACTGTGCGGCCAGATGCTCGGACCGGGGGATTACCTCGCCATCGCGGAGGCTGTCCGGGTGCTGGTGCTGGAGGACATCCCGTTGCTGTCGCGGCAGAACTTCAACGAAGCGAAGCGTTTCGTCACGCTGATTGACGCTTTGTATGAAGCGAAAGTGCGGCTGATCGCCAGCGCGGCGGCGGAGCCGGAGATGCTCTATGTCGAGGGCCCCGGCAGTTTCGAGTTCGAACGCACCGCCAGCCGCCTGCGCGAAATGCAGGATGCGGATTGGGGCCGGGCCACCGCGTGAAAAAAAGGGGAGCCCGAAGGCCCCCCATGCTGCTCGTTATGGATTGGTCTTACTGCCTGATTGTCTAGGTTCCCGGGATCGTCAGCACCATGCCGGCCCGGAGGTCCGACGGCTCGGACAGCTGGTCCGGATTGGCGTCGATGATCTGGAAATAGGCGACCGTCGTGCCGTAGAAGCGGAAGGCGATGCCGGGCAGGCTGTCGCCCGGCTTGACGGTGTATTGCTGGCCCGCCGGCTTCTGCGGTGCGGGGGTGGCTTCGACGGCTGCCGGTGCGGGTGCGAGGTTGGCTTCCTGCTGCTGTGGCTCCGTCGCAGCGGCGGCGGCGGTGCGCGGCTTGGCGGCCTTCATTTCCTGCAGGATGCCGTAGCTCATGGCGCGCATCTGCTCCATCGCGTCGCCGCTCGGCACGGGCCGGGGCGCCGGTTCGCTTTTGGCCACGGCGACGGGCTGCGGCGCGGGGGCTGGCTCGGGCTGCGGGGCCGGGGTTGCGACAACGACGGGTTCTGGCGCCGGTTCCGGCATTGCATTGACCGGCTTTGCAGTTACGGGTTGCGCCAGCGCGGGCTGCGGCACGGCGGGCGTCAGGCCGAGAAGGCTCGGCTCGCCGCGGCTGACCTCGTTGTAATCGCTGGTTTCATCGGGGAGCGGACCGAGTCCGAACCAGAGCAGACCAAGCGTGGCTGCAATGAACGCGGTGCCGTAGAGCGCCTGTTTCATCATGCCCCTGCACCCGGTCCGGATACAGCAATCCCGTCACGCACGATCGCGCAGGCAAGCATCATGATCTGTCCCCCGTGGTACGCCGTCAGTGGCAGTGCGGTGTACTCTATCGAGGGTTATAGGCGAATCGGGTTCAGGCAGTCAACATCTAGTAGTAGTGTCAACACCTAGATTTCGCTAAGGCAATGATCCGCAAGAGATAGCGGTTATTTCGCGGGCAGAACCAGCTGCTGCCCGGGGCGCAGATCGTCCGGACGGGTCAGTTTGGACTGGTTCGCGGCGAACAGCGGGCCGGTCATGTTGACGTCGCCATAGACCCGCTCCGCGATGGACACGAGGCTGTCTCCGGGCTGGACGATGTAGACGCCTTCGGCGGCCGAGGCGGCCGGTGCGGGCATCGCCGGTTCGTTGAGCGAGCGGCGGACGATGGTGTGCAGCAGGCTTCCGGGCTGGCCCGGGGCCTTTTCGTGGCCGGTCGCCTGGTTGAGGTTCGACAGGGTGTCCCAGGTCATGCGGCGCATTGTCTGGTCGTCGAGTCCGGCGGCTGGCGCTGAGGCAACGCGCGTCTGCGGCTGGATCTGCGGTTTGGGCGCGGCGGGCTGCGGGGCCGGTGTCTGGACAAGGCCGTTCGCCACGGCGCTGGCCAGCGGGTCCTGCACCGGCGCGGTATCGAGCGCCGGCTCCGCGCGGGTCACAGGCGAGGGCATGTCGGGCAGGCGGGCGGCCCGGTTCGAGCCGGGCTGGAACACCACGAGCGCGATCGTGATCGCGACAAACCCCACGGCCAGGAGAACCATCCGGATCATGTACCCACCCCTCCGTTACTGACTTCGCACGGTGCTGAGCCCCGCCGTCGTCCAGGCGGTCAATCCGCCCCGGTAATATTTAAGTTTGGTCGCCGGATACCCGGCACCGACCAGATCACGCACTGCTTCGGCGGCATCCGGTGCATCGGCGCCGCCGTCGAAGATCACAAGGTCATAGGCCCCGGAGAAGTCGCCGTTCCGCACGCCGAGCGCGTTCAGCAGATCGTCCCGGTACTGGTTTCCCGGGCGCAGCGTGGCGGCAGGCACGTTGACCGCGCCGGGAATGGTCTCGGCACCATAGGCATCGGGCAGGCGGGCGTCGACCAGCAGGCCCTGCCCGGCGGAGACGAAGAGGTCGAGGAAATCGAGAATCTCCAACTCGCCGATAGTGCTGACGCCGGGCGCGGCAAGCATCGGCTGCAGGCAGGCGGGCGGGCAGGCCGGGCCGCTGCGCTCGATGCGGACGGAGGTGCCGTTCAGGCTGAAACTGAAGGCGTCGCGGTCCTCGGAGATGCGCGTGCTCTGCGCACAGAGTGAGGTCGCCATGACAATGGCGGCGCTCGCGCTGAGGCAAAGACCCTTGATCATCTGCTCGTCCTCTGGTGCCCGGTTTTGGGCCGCCTTTATCGTTGATTAGGCAAAATATAGGGCGATCAGGGCGAATCAGTCAATATGCAGAGGGGGAACACAAGGGGTTTTGTCCCTGCGGTGGCCGCAGGGACTCAGCCGTTCTCGCGCAGGACGTTGCCCGCGAGGTAGAGCGAGCCGCAGATCAGGACGCGGGCCCGCGGGTCCTGCGCGGCAATGGCCTGCAGCGCATCGGCGAGGCTGCCTGCCTGATGCGCGGTGTGGCCGGTCTCCTGCGCCATGCGTGCGGTCTCGGACGCGGGCAGGGTATTGGCCTCGCCGGGGATCGACACGGCGGTGAGGCTTTGCGCCTGCGCGGCGAGCGGGCGCAGGAAGCCGCGGGCGTCCTTGGTGTTGAGCATCCCGCAGATCAGGTGGGTCGGGCGCTGCGGCAGGCGGGCGAGGTGCCGGGCCAGCGCCTCTCCCGCGGCGGGGTTGTGGCCGCCGTCGAGCCAGAGCTCGGCCTCGGGCGCGATGTCGAAGAGCGGGCCGTGTTTGAGGCGCTGCATCCGGGCGGGCCAGACGGCCTGCGTCACGGCGGCGTCACAGGCCGCCTCTCCGGCCTGCAGGTGGCGCAGCGCCGCAAGCGCCGCCCCGGCGTTCTCGATCTGGTGTCCGCCGGGCAGGTTGGGCAGCGGCAGGTCCAGAAGGCCGGTTTCGTCCTGATAGACCATGCGCCCGCGTTCTTCGAAGGCGTGCCAGTGCTGGCCATGGGCAATCAGCGGTGCGCCGAGGGCCTGCGCCCGTGCCTCGATGACCTCCATCGCCTCGTCCGGCTGCGGGCCGACGACGCAGGGCACGCCGCGCTTGAGGATCCCGGCCTTTTCACCGGCGATCTTGGCCAGCGTGTCGCCAAGGAAGGCCTCGTGATCCATGCTGATCGGGGTGAGGATGGTGAGCGCCGGTTTGTCGACGACATTGGTGGCGTCGAGCCTGCCGCCGAGGCCGGTTTCCAGCAGGGTGTAATCCGCCGGCGTGCGTGCCATGGCGAGCAGGGCGGCACAGGTGGTGATCTCGAAATAGGTGATCGTCTCGCCACTGTTGGCAGCGTAGCACTCGTCGAGCACCGCGGTCAGGTGCTCCTCCGTGATGAGCGTGCCGGCAAGGCGAATACGCTCGTGGAAGCGCGCGAGATGGGGGGAGGTGTAGGCGTGCACGGTCTTGCCCGCGCCTTCGAGCCCGGCGCGGATCATCGCCTGCGTCGAGCCCTTGCCGTTGGTTCCGGCGAGGTGGATCACCGGGGGCAGCTTCTGCTCCGGATGGTCGAGCGCCGCCAGCAGCCGCCAGACGCGGTCCAGCACGAGGTCGATCACCTTCGGGTGCAGCGCCATCATCCGGTCGAGGATGACGTCGGAAGTCTTGTCCTTGGACATTGCCGGAACTCGCCTGGGGGTCTCGGGGAAGGGCCGGTCAGCCCTTGGTCTGGGGCATCTTCGCGTCTTCCGGCCCCGGCGCGGGCAGGTCGCCCCAGGTCGGGGGCGGCATCTGCATCAGCATCCGCGTGATGACGATCAGCTCCTTGCGCAGCTCGCGCCGGTCGGTGACGCGGTCGAGCATGCCATGGTCGAGCAGGTATTCCGCCCGCTGGAAGCCCTCGGGGAGCTTTTCGCGGATGGTCTGTTCGATGACGCGCGGCCCGGCGAAGCAGATCAGCGCGTTCGGCTCGGCGATCTGCACGTCACCGAGCATGGCATAGGAGGCCGTCACGCCGCCGGTCGTCGGATGTGTGAGCACGACGATATAGGGCAGGTTCGCTTCCTTGAGCATCTGCACCGCGACAGTGGTGCGGGGCATCTGCATGAGCGACAGGATACCCTCCTGCATCCGCGCCCCGCCAGCGGCGGAAAAAAGCACGAGCGGGCGGCCCAGCTTCACCGCCTCCTCGGCGGCGGCAACGATGGCGTTGCCGACATACATGCCCATCGAGCCCCCCATGAAGGAGAAGTCCTGCGCGGCGGCGACGATGGGTGAGCGGCCGATCTCGCCCGTGGCGACGAGCATCGCCTCCTTCTCGCCGGTGCCCTTCTGGGCGGCCCGCATGCGTTCCGGATAGCGCTTCTGGTCGCGGAACTGCAGCGGGTCGGCCAGGGGCTCCGGCACCGCGACCTCGTTGAACACGCCGCCGTCGAACAGCGCGATGAAGCGGTCGCGCGGCGTGATGTGCATGTGATGGCCGCAGTTGGAGCAGACGTTCAGGTTGTCGGTGATCTCGCGGTGGAACAGCATGGTCCCGCAGCCGTCGCACTTGGTCCAGAGGTTCTCCGGAATCTCGCGGCGCGAAAAGATCGAGTTGATCCGCGGGCGGACGTAGTTGGTGATCCAGTTCATAGGGTGCCTGTTCCACGTTGGTTGCGCCGTGACTTAAGCCTGCTGGCCACGGATTGCAATAATGTCGCACCGCGCCCGCAGGTTTCCGGCCTTCCCGCCGGGTCCGGGGCGAGGGCCGGGGTCAGATCACCGCGTCGATGGCGGTCGAGAGCTTGTCGGTCAACTCGTCCAGCTGGCTGTCCTCGATGATGAAGGGCGGGGCGAGCAGGATGTGATCGCCGGTCTTGCCGTCGATGGTCCCGGACATCGGATAGCAGATGAGCCCTTCGTTGAAAGCGGCCTTCTTGATCTTGCCCGCGATGCCCAGGGACGGGTCGAACGGCGCCTTGGTCGCGCGGTCGGCGACCAGTTCGATGCCCCGGAACAGGCCGCGCCCGCGCAGGTCGCCGACATTGGGGTGCTGGCCGAAGCGGTCGTTGAGCCGGTCCATCAGCTTGTCCCCCTGTTCGCGGACGCGCGGGACCAGGCCGCGATCGAGGATGGCGCTGACCACGGCCAGGCCGCAGGCGGCGGCGGTGGGATGGCCGACGTAGGTATGCCCGTGCTGGAAGAACCCCGATCCGGATTCGATGGCTGCATAGATTTCGGCGGTGCAGAGCATGGCCCCGATGGGCTGGTAGCCCGCGCCGAGCCCCTTGGCGATGCAGACGATGTCCGGCGCGATGTCGTCCTGCTCGCAGGCGAAGAGCGATCCGGTGCGGCCCATGCCGCACATGACCTCGTCGAGGATCAGCAGCACGCCGTAGCGGTCGCAGATCTCGCGGATGCGCTTGAAATACCCCGGCACCGGCGCCAGCGCACCGGCCGTCGCGCCGACGACCGGCTCCGCCATGAAGGCCATCACCGTGTCGGGGCCAAGCCGCAGGATTTCGTCCTCCAGCGCCTGTGCCGCCCGCAGGCCGTAGTCTTCGGCGCTTTCGCCGTCGTGGCGCAGGCGGTATTCGTAGCAGGGGTCGATATGGCTCACATCGAGAAGCAACGGCCCGAACTGCGCCCGCCGCCACGCATTGCCGCCCGCGCTGAGCGAGCCGATGGTGTTGCCGTGGTAGCTTTGCTTGCGGGCGATGAGCTTGCCGCGCTGCGGCTCGCCCTTCTCGACCCAGTATTGCCGTGCCAGCTTGATCGCGGCCTCCGTCGCCTCGGAGCCGCCGGAGACGAGATACACCCGGTCGAGATTGCCCGGCGCATGGGCGATCAGCAGGTCGGCGAGGCGTTCGGCGGGGTCGGAGGTGAAGAAGCCGGTGTGCGCGAAGGCCAGCGTGTCGATCTGGGTCTTGATCGCCTCGACCACGGCGGCGTCGGAATGCCCGAGACAGGAGACCGCCGCCCCGCCGGAGGCATCGAGATACCGCTTCCCCGCCGCGTCGATCAGGTAGCAGCCATCGCCGCCCACGGCGACGGGAGGCAGCTGGCGGGTGTGACGGGGAAAGATATGCGTCATCGGGACGTCCTCGGGGTTGTTCGACGGTGGGCCGGAGGACTTACAGCCTGACGCAACCCGGGGAAAATGCAACCCCGTGGCCGTGGTCCCGGACCGCATCGGAAAGCGGCAACGGGCTCGCGCCCGGATTGTCTTGCGCTGTCGCCCCTGGTCGCGGCCCCGGCGTGGGTCCGGGGGATTGGCGATGGATTGTCATTGCCTTTCAGAGGGTTGGTTTGCTTCATCGGGCGTGCTTCCCGTAGCGTCACCCGATTGTCCATTTTGACGCCCAAAGTGTCGTTTTTGGACTATAACATGTCGTTTTGTAAAATTCGTTTGTCAGGCGGGAAAACGCTGCTAGCCTTTGAGGCAGGTCACAAGGAGTCGCGTAACCCATTGCGGTGCGGCCAAATAGAACAGGGAGACCATGATGAAGTTCATGAAACTTGCAACTTTTACGTCAGCAATCGCGCTTTTCGGCACGTTCGCCGCAGCCGAGGAGCGGTTCATCACCATCGGCACCGGCGGTCAGACCGGCGTGTACTACGTTGTCGGGCAGTCCATCTGCCGTCTGGTGAACCGCAACACCGCGGAGACCGGGATCAAGTGCACGGCGCCGTCCACCGGCGGCTCCATCGCCAACATCAACGCCATCGCGGCGGGTGACATGGACATGGGCGTGGCGCAGTCCGACTGGCAGTACCACGCCTACAACGGCACCTCGGAGTTCGAGGGCAAGCCGTTCGAGAAGGAACGCGCGGTGTTCTCCGTGCACGGCGAGCCGTTCACCGTGGTGGCACGGGCCGACAGCGGCGCGGCCAAGTTCGACGACCTCTTCGGCAAGCGCGTGAACGTCGGCAACCCGGGCTCCGGCCAGCGGGCGACGATGGACGTGGTGCTGGGTGCGATGGGCAAGTCCGACGCGGATTTCGCGCTGGCCTCCGAGCTCAAGCCCGCGGAACAGTCCGCCGCGCTGGGTGACAACAAGGTCGACGCGATCATCTACACTGTGGGCCACCCGAACGGTTCGATCCAGGAGGCGACCTCGACGGTCGACGCCAAGCTGCTGCCGGTGACCGGCGAGGCCATCGACAAGCTCGTGGCCGACAACCCCTACTACGCCAAGGCGGTGATCCCCGGCGGCATGTACGCGGGCAACCCGGACGATGTGGAGACCTTCGGCGTGAAGGCGACCTTCGTGACCTCCGCCGACGTGCCGGATGACGTGGTCTACGAGGTGGTCAAGGCGGTCTTCGACAACTTCGACCGGTTCAAGGGGCTGCACCCGGCCTTTGCCAACCTCACCGAGGCCGAGATGATCTCGGACGGTCTCTCCGCGCCGCTGCATCCCGGCGCCGAGAAGTACTACAAGGAGCGCGGCTGGATCCAGTGATCCTCTGACAGCACTGAGCCAAGGTGGTCCCCCACGAGGGGGCCGCTGCAGAAAGCGGGACAGCCTGCCGAGGGCAGGATGCGAACCTGATTCCGGGGGGCACTGACAATGACGGACAACACGACCAGCGCGGAGAGCGCCGAGCGCAAGGGGCTGAGCCAGGCGGAGATCGACGAACTTGTCGCCTCTTCGGATACCGGGGGCCGGGTGCCTTCCCTGCCGATTGCGCGGCTGATCACCTGGACGGCCATCGTCTGGTCGCTGTTCCAGCTGTGGATCGCCAGCCCGTTGCCCTTCATGATCGGGTTTGGTGTCTTCAACGATACCGAGGCGCGGTCGTTCCATCTCGCCTTCGCCCTGTTTCTCGCCTTCCTCGCCTACCCCGCCGCGCGCAGCCCGGTGCAGCTTGTGCTCGGGATCGGCGTTCCGGCGCTGATGACGGTCCTGTTCGTCTACGGTGCCAAGGAAGGCACGCCGATCTGGTGGATCCCGCTCGTCGGGGCCGGTGTGATCGCCGCCGTGCTGCTGGGCTCGCCCAAGGACCGGGTGCCACCCTGGGAATGGGCGCTGGCCATCCTGGGCGCGGCGTCGTCGCTCTACCTGTACTTCGCCTATGACGCCATCTCGTCACGGGTCGGGGCGCCGATCCTGCCGGATTTCGTCGTGGCAGCCATCGGCATCATGGTGCTGCTCGAAGCCACCCGCCGCGCGCTTGGCCCGGCGCTGATGATCGTGGCGTCGGTGTTCCTCGCCTATACCTTCCTCGGGCCGATGATGCCCGGGATCATCGCCCACAAGGGCAACAACCTGTCTGAAGTGGTGAACCACCAGTGGATCACCACCGAAGGCGTCTTCGGCATCGCGCTGGGGGTCTCGACCTCCTTCGTCTTCCTCTTCGTGCTGTTCGGCTCCCTGCTCGACAAGGCGGGCGCGGGCAACTACTTCATTCAGGTGGCGTTCAGCCTGATGGGCCATATGCGCGGCGGACCGGCCAAGGCGGCGGTGGTCTCTTCCGCCATGACCGGCCTGATCTCCGGCTCCTCCATCGCCAACGTGGTCACCACCGGCACCTTCACCATTCCGCTGATGAAGCGCGTGGGCTTCTCGTCCGAGAAAGCCGGGGCGGTCGAGGTGGCCAGTTCCGTCAACGGCCAGATCATGCCGCCGGTCATGGGGGCCGCCGCCTTCCTCATGGTGGAATACGTCGGCATTCCCTATTTCGACGTGGTCAAGCACGCCTTCGTCCCGGCGGTCATCAGCTATATCGCGCTGGTCTACATCGTCCATCTCGAGGCGATGAAGGCCAACATGCAGGGCTTGCCCCGCGCCGTGGAACCGAAACCGCTGGTGGCCTGGCTCATCAGCCTCGCCTTCACCGTCGCGGCGATCTGTGCGCTGTCGCTGGCGGTCTATTACGGCATGGGCTGGATCCGCCCCGCTTTCGGCGCCTCCGCCGGGTACGTGGTCTTTGTCCTGCTGGTCATAACCTATGTCGGCCTCCTTGGCTTTGCCTGCCGCGAGCCGCGGCTGAAGATGGAGGACCCGAACGCGCCGGTGACGAAACTGCCGGTGCCGGGGCCGACGATCCGTGCCGGTCTGCATTTCCTGCTGCCGGTGGTCGTGCTGGTCTGGGCACTCATGGTGGACCGCCTGTCGCCCGGCCTCTCGGCCTTCTGGGCGGCGGCCTTCATGGTGTTCATCCTGCTCACCCAGCGCCCGCTGGAAGCCATGTTCCGGGGTGAGGGCGATTATGGCGCGGCCATGCGCAACGGCGTTCGCGAACTGATCGAAGGTCTCGAAGCCGGCGCCCGCAACATGATCGGCATCGGCATCGCCACGGCAACCGCCGGGATCATCGTCGGCGCGGTCAGCCAGACCGGTGTCGGCTCGGCGCTGGCGGATGTGGTCGAGGTGCTCTCGGGCGGCAACATCCTCGCCATCCTCGCGCTGACGGCGGTGCTCTCGCTGATCCTCGGCATGGGCCTGCCGACCACGGCGAACTACATCGTCGTCTCGGCCCTGCTCGCGCCGGTGATCGTCAGCCTCGGCCAGCAGAACGGGCTGATCGTGCCGCTGATCGCGGTGCACCTGTTCGTGTTCTACTTCGGCATCATGGCGGATGTGACCCCGCCGGTGGGCCTCGCCTCCTTTGCCGCCGCGGCGGTCTCCGGCGGCGATCCGATCCGCACCGGCGTGGTGGCGTTCTTCTACTCGCTGCGCACCGCTGCGCTGCCGTTCCTGTTCATCTTCAACACCGATCTGCTGCTGATCGACGTGGACTGGATACACGGGATATTCGTGTTCATAACGGCGACCATCGCCATGCTGCTCTTCGCGGCGGCGACGCAGGGCTGGTTCCTGACCCGCAACCGGATCTGGGAAACCGTGCTGCTGCTGCTCGTCGCCTTCACCTTCTTCCGTCCGGGCTTCTGGATGGACATGGTCGCGCCGCCGTTCAAGAACCTGCCCCCGGCGCAGTTCGAGCAGGCCATGGGCGATGCCATGCCGGGCGCCGAGATGCGGCTGACGGTGAACGGGCTGAACGCCGTGGGCGATCCGGTGACCTTCACCGCGCCGCTGACCGTGCCCGAGGGCGAGACCGGCGCCGACCGGCTGTTGGCCACGGGGATCGAGGCGATCGACCGCGATGGCAAGACGATCATCGACAACGTCGCCTTCGACAGCCCGGCGCAGAAGGTCGGGCTCGACTGGGACCAGGAGATCGTGAGCGTGATGGCGCCGCAGTCCCAGCCAACGAAGTACCTGATGTACCTGCCCGCCCTGTTGATCCTGGCCCTCGTGGTCTGGATGCAGCGGCGCCGGGTCGAACCGCAACCGGCACACGCCTGAAGGAGACCGGCCATGTTCGACACCATCCTGCTGCCGATCGACCCCCACCACGCCGAGTCCTGGGAAAAGGCGCTGCCCGTGGCGCTTCACCTCTGCGGCGACAGCGGCACGCTGCATGTGCTCGGGATCGTGCACGATCTCGGCGCTGCGGCCTCCGTCGCGTCCTTCCTCCCGGCGGACTTCGAAAAGAGCGCGCTTCAGAAGATGGGGGCGGACATGGATGCGTTCGTCGCCGCCAACGTGCCTGCGGGACGGACTGCGGTGGTGCACGTCGCCTATGGTCACGTGCCGCAGCGCATCCTTTCCGCCGCCGAAGAGATCGGCGCCGGCCTGATCGTCATGGCCTCGCAGCCGCCGGACGAGCTGGTGACCTTGCTGGTCGGGTCCAATGCCGGCAGGGTGGTCCGTCACGCCCGGCAGTCCGTGCTCGTGGTGCGCTGACGCGCGACACCGTGACCGCAGGACAAGACAGTCCGGTCGCGCCCCCGGCGCGGCCGTCAATGAACCATGGAGAAACCGTCTTAATGACTCCCTTTGCCATCGCGGGCGTGCAGATGCATGTCGCTGCCCTGCAATCCAACGTCGAAGCCATGCGGCACCGGATCGACATCCTGATGGCCCGCTTTCCCTGGACGCAGATGGTGCTGTTCTCGGAGCTTGCGCCGTTCGGCCCGCTGGACCGCTACGCCCAGCCGTTTCCCAACGACGCGCTGCAGCAGTTCCAGGACGACGCCCGGCGCTATGGCATCTGGCTGATCCCCGGCTCCATGTTCGAGCGGGTGGAGGATGGCCGGATCTTCAACACCTCGGTGGTGATCAACCCTGACGGCGACATCGTGGCGAAATACTCCAAGATGTTCCCGTTCCGGCCCTACGAGGCGGGCATCTCCGCCGGGACCGAGTTCTGCGTCTTCGACGTGCCGCAGGTCGGCCGGTTCGGGCTGTCGATCTGCTATGACATCTGGTTCCCGGAAACCACGCGCCAGCTGACCAGCCAGGGCGTCGAGGTGCTGCTGCACCCGGTTCTGACCGGCACCACGGACCGCGACGCGGAGCTTGCCATCGCGCGGGCCACGGCGGCGCAGTTCCAGTGTTACGTCTTCGACGTGAACGGGCTCGCGGCGGGCGGCGTGGGGCGTTCGCTGGTGGTCGATCCGGCGGCGACGGTGCTGCATCAGTCGGCGGGGCAGGAGGACATGTTCCCGATCGAGGTCGATCTCGACCAGGTGCGCCGCCAGCGCGAGACCGGCCTGAAGGGCCTCGGGCAGGTGCTCAAGAGCTTCCGCGACCGCGAAGCCGTGTTCACGGCCTATGACCGCACCAGCGGCGCGGATGCCTACCTGCACACGCTCGGCCCGCTGGAGACGCCGCGGCAGGGCACGACGCGCGGGTTGCGCACCTCGGACCCGCGCACCGCGCTGGGATACACCGAACACCCGGACCTGCCGCCGGGCAACCTGCCGATCTTCGGCGGAAAGACGGGGTCCGACTGACGCCGCGCGGGCAGGTGCGCCGGGCCGGGGAGGACGGCCCGGACGACTGATTTGGAGAGGAGACTGCAATGAATTCCCAGACAGGCGACGGAGCGCTGCCCTCCATTCGCGACTACTACAGCGCGACCCAACTGCGATCTGACCGCTGGAGCGCCCTGCGCGAAGCCACCGAAGGGCTGTTGCGGACCGGGGCTGAGAGCCGACAGGGCAAGAAACTGCTGAAGACCGCTGCCGACCTGTTCGATTCCCTGCAGCCGATCGAGGCCTACTGGGCGTTTCCCGGGGGCGCTAGCTTTGCCCACATGCGCCGGCTTCTGGAGAACGGCAATTACGAGGACCTGCAGACCTCCGTCCGTCGGGTCTCGCGGGCGCTGACTTCGGGTGCCTACCGGCGCCGGACGATCCCGCTGACCTCCGGCGAGGCCGACAACGAGGATTACGAGGACGAGGCGTCGCTGTCGCCGGAGGCGCGGGCGCTGGGGCGGCCGTATTTCGAAGTGCTGATCGTCGACGAGGTCAACGAGCAGCAGGAGCGCTTCCTGCGCCACAGCCTGCAGCGGATGGCGCGCCCCGAGGACCCGTTCGTCTACGAGGCGGTCGTGGTGCCGTCGCTGGAGGACGCGCTGATCGGGATCCTGTTCAACCACAATGTGCAGGCGGTGGTGGTCCGCCCCGGTCTTGCGCTGAAATCCGACAACGACCTGCCTATCCTGAACCAGTATCTCAAGTGGGTCGGGGACGACGAGGAGGTGGATTCGATCCAGCCCTACGAATACGGCCCCGAGGCCTGCCGCCTGATCGCCAAGATCCGGCCCGAGCTGGACGCCTACCTGATCACCGACCGCTCCGCCGAGGACATCGCCGGGCTGGACCTCGGGCGGTGCCGCCGGGTGTTCTACAATCAGGAAGACTTCCTCGAACTGCACCTGAACATCCTGCGCGGCGTCGGGCGGCGCTACAAGACGCCGTTCTTCACCGCCCTCAAGGAGTATTCCAAGCAGCCCACCGGCGTCTTTCACGCCATGCCGATCAGCCGCGGCAAGTCGATCTCGCGCTCGCACTGGATCCAGGACATGGGCGCTTTTTACGGGCCAAACATCTTCCTCGCGGAGACCTCCGCCACCTCCGGCGGTCTCGACAGCCTGCTGGAGCCGCGCGGTCCGATCAAGGAAGCGCAGGACATGGCGGCGCGGGCGTTCGGCTCGAAACACACCTATTTCGCCACCAACGGCACCTCTACCTGCAACAAGATCGTGGTGCAGGCGCTGGTCCGGCCCGGCGACATCGTGCTGGTGGACCGCGACTGCCACAAGTCGCACCATTACGGCATGGTGCTGGCCGGGGCGAATGTCGTCTACATGGACAGCTATCCGCTGCATCAATACTCGATGTACGGCGCCGTGCCGCTGAGCGAGATCAAGCATCACCTGCTGAAGCTGCGGGCCGAGGGCAAGCTCGACCGGGTGCGCATGGTTCTGCTGACCAACTGTACCTTCGACGGCGTGGTCTACAACGTGCAGCGGGTCATGGAGGAATGCCTCGCCATCAAGAAGGACCTCGTGTTCCTCTGGGATGAGGCCTGGTTCGCCTTTGCCCGGTTCGAGCCGACCTACCGCCAGCGCACAGCCATGAGCACCGCCAACACGCTGCGCGAGAAGTTGAAGGAGCCAGCGACGGCGGCGGCCTGGGAGAAGCAGCAGGCGGAACTGGACGGGGCGAGCGAGGAGGTCTGGCTGACCACCCGGCTTGTGCCGCCACCGGATGCGCGGGTGCGGGCCTATGCCACGCAGTCGACGCACAAGACGCTGACCTCGCTCCGGCAGGGCTCGATGATCCACGTCAACGACCAGGACTTCAAGGGCGAGGTCGAACAGGCCTTCCACGAGGCCTTCATGACCCATACCTCGACCTCTCCCAATTACCAGATCATCGCCTCGCTCGATGTCGGGCGGCGGCAGGTCGAGCTCGAAGGCTTCGAATTTGTCCAGCGTCAGGTGGAAAGCGCCATGGCGATCCGCCGGGCGGTCTCGACCCACCCGCTTCTGGAGAAGTACTTCAAGGTTCTGACCGTGGCCGATCTGATCCCGGAAACCTACCGGGCCACGGAGTCGAAGGAATACTACAATCCCAAGCAGGGCTGGACGGACAAGCACACGATGTGGGCGGAGGACGAATTTGTCCTCGATCCCACCCGCATCACCCTCGCCGTGGGCGGCACCGGATGGGACGGCGATACCTTCAAGACCAAGATCCTGATGGACAAATACGGCATCCAGATCAACAAGACCTCGCGCAATACCGTGCTGTTCATGACCAACATCGGCACCACGCGCTCGTCGGTCGCCTATCTGATCGAAGTCCTGGTGGAGATCGCCAACGAACTTGACGACCTGCTGGACGATGCGTCGAAGATGGAGCGGCGGTCGTTCCAGAACCGCGTTTCGGCGCTGGTCGAGCACGTCCCGCCGCTGCCCGATTTCAGCTGTTTTCACCCGGCTTTCCGGGCCGAGGGGAACACGCCGGAGGGCGACATCCGCACCGCCTATTTCCTCGCCTACGACGAGGACAATTGCGACTACCTCGACCTGGACGACCGGCTCACGGAGCGGCTCGAAAAGGGCGAGGAACTGGTTTCGACGAGTTTCATCATTCCATATCCGCCAGGGTTTCCGATCCTCGTGCCGGGGCAGGTCATCAGCCCGGAAATCCTGAAATTCATGCGCGCGCTCGATGTGTCCGAGATCCACGGCTACCGGGCCGACCTGGGATTGCGCGTGTTCACCAAGGAGGCGCTCGACGCGCTGGTCAACAAGACTTCAGCCTGAGGGGAGAAAACAGACATGGTGAAGAAGACACTCAAGAACATTTCGGAGATCCGCCGGTATTTCCATACCAACAAGGACCCGATCTATTTCGTGTCCGCGACGAACTTCAACCTGCTCGGGCTCGATGAATGGGTGAAGAATTTCAAGTATATCTGCTACATGGACTGTTTCGACGGGCGGCACCCCAACGTCTTCGTGCCCTCCGAGATGCCGCATGACGAATTCCAGTCCATCGAGGACATCAACAACTACCTGCTCCAGCACAAGGAGGTTGTCGACCTCGTCAAGTCGCGCGGCGGCAAGCCGAAGTTCGTGTTCCTGATGTTCGACGAGACGACCGAGAAGCTGGCGAAGGAACTCGGCGGCGAGGTCTGGTTCCCCAAGGCCAAGCTGCGCCAGTCGATGGACAACAAGATCCAGACCGTGCGCGTCGGCAACAAGGCGGGCGTGCCGTCGGTGCCGAACACGCTCAGCGAGGTGAAGGATTACGCCCACCTTCAGGCGCTTTGCAAGAAGGCGGGGCTGGGGGACGACCTGGTGCTGCAATCGGCCTTCGGCGACAGCGGGCACACCACCTTCTTCATCAAGTCCGAGGCCGATTTCCGCAAGCACGAGCACGAGATCGTCGGCGAGGGCGAGATCAAGATCATGAAGCGGATCGACTGCCGCGGCTCGGCGATCGAGGCCTGCGCCACCTCGCAGGGCACCATCGTCGGTCCGCTGATGACAGAGCTGGTCGGGTTCAACGAGCTGACGCCCTATCGCGGCGGCTGGTGCGGCAACGAGATCTTCTCGACCGCCTTCAGCCCCAAGCAGCGCCAGAAGGCACGGGAGCTGACCTTCCAGTTCGGCGAGCAGCTGCGCAAGGAAGGGTATCGCGGCTACTTCGAGCTCGACTTCCTGATCGACAAGAAGAATGACGACATCTGGCTGGGCGAGCTGAACCCGCGCATCACCGGGGCCTCGTCGATGACCAACCACGCGGCCTTCGCCCATGCGGATGCGCCGCTGTTCCTGTTCCACCTGCTGGAGTTCTCGAAAAAGCCCTTCGATCTCGACGTGGACGAGCTGAACGCGCGCTGGGCCGATCCGGACATGATCGACAGCTGGTCGCAGATGGTGATCAAGCACACGGAGGACAGCGTCGACATCATCACCGAGGCCCCGCAATCGGGCATCTACAGGATGCTGGCGGACGGCACCGTGGTGTTCGACCGCTTCGATTATCACCGCCGCGCGGTGGAGACCGAAGACGAGGCCTTCTTCCTGCGCATCTCCAACGTCGGCGATTACCGCTACGAGGGCGCGGACCTAGGCATTCTCGTCACGCGCGGGCGGTCGATGACATCGGGCTTCAAGCTGACGGACAAGTCGAAGAACTGGATCAAGGGCATCAAGACCGCCTACAAGGCGCGCGCGCTGCCCTCTGCACAGGCCTTTGAAGACCCGGCGTTCAAGATTATGTAGGCCGGTATGGGCCTGCTTTTCCGTGCCATCGAAGAGGACGAGCCCGGACCGAAATGGTCCGGGCTCTTCTCGCAATACCGGGATGCCTACCTGACCTGGTGGGCACGGGAAGGCGTGGCCGTGCGGCCGACATACATGGAGGGGTTGCAGGCGCTCCGTCAACACATGCCGGAACTCGTGTCGCTCTATGAACAGCTGGTTTCGCTGGCCGGGGGCGGCGACCGCGAGGCGCGGTTCCTCAGTTTCTACTGCCCGCCGCGCTACCTGTCCGGATGCAGCCAGGCGATCTGGCCGGGAGACAAGCCGCTGCTGGTGCGCAACTACGACTACAATCCCTATGCCATCGACGCGGTGCTGCTGAAGACCGGCTGGCAGGGGCGCGGCGTCATGGGCATGTCCGACGGGCTGTTCGGCCTGGTCGACGGGATGAACGACGACGGGCTGGCGGTGTCGCTGACCTTCGGCGGACGCCAGGAGGTCGGGGCCGGTTTCGGCGTGCCGCTGATCCTGCGTTACGTGCTGCAGACCTGCAGCACCGTGCCGGAGGCGGTGAAGGTTCTGGCCCGGGTGCCCTGCCACATGAGCTACAATGTCACCGTGCTCGATGCGGCGCGGCGGTTTGCGACGGCCTATCTTGCGCCGGATCGCCCTGCCCAGATCACCCATGCGGCGGTGGCGACGAACCATCAGGAGCGGGTGGAATGGCGCAGCCACGCCCGCCTGACCGCGACGGTGGAGCGCGAGCGCTACCTGCTGCAGCGCCTCACGCTGCACACCGAGCCGGAGGACAAGTTCATCCGGGCTTTCCTGCGTCCGCCGCTGTACTCGCTCGCCTTCGACCGGGGCTTCGGCACGTTGTACACGACGACCTACCGCCCGGCGGAAGGGCGGATGGAGGTGTTCTGGCCCGGCCGCGAGTGGGTGCAGCGGTTCTCGCAGTTCGCGGAGGAACAGACCTATATCGCCTATCCGCAGGCGGTCGGGACGGGTTTCTGAGGGCCGGTCGCGGCGCTGTCGATGGCCGCGCGCATGCCGTCCTCCAGCATCACCCGCAGGTCGCGGGTGACCGCCTCCCTCCAGGCGGGCGTGTTCAGCAGCGGCTGCGGACACAGGCCGGGCAGGGCGAGCACACGGGCGACGGTGGCTCCCGGCGCCTCGTCCTTCGGGCCGCGCAGCAGCGCCTCGCGCGGATCGCGCAGCGCATAGGCCTCGCCCGCGTCAGTGCGTCCCAGCGTGTAGCGAATCCAGGCGGCTGTCGCGAAGGCGAAGGGGGCCAGCGGCTGCCCCTGTTCCAGCGCATCCACGGCGGCCCCGAAGATGCGTTGCGGCATCTTCTCGCTGCCGTCCATGGCGATCTGGTAGGCCTCGTGTCCAAGGTGCGGGTTGCGGAACCGCTCGGCGAGATCCTCGGCATAGACTGCGAAATCCACGCCGGGCAGGGGGGCCAGCGTCCCGGCGGCGGCGCGGAGGTGGCGCTGGACCAGAGCCGCGAGGGCCGGGTCCGCCATCACGTCACGCACGTAGCGGTGCCCGGCGAGAAAGCCGGTGTAGGCAAGCATGGAATGGCTGCCGTTCAGCATCCGCAGCTTCATCTCTTCATAAGGGCGCACCTGCGACGTCAGGATCGCGCCGCCCGCTTCCCATGCCGGGCGTCCGGTGGGGAAATTGTCCTCGATCACCCATTGCCGGAAGGCTTCGGCCTCCACGGCGGCTTCGTCGCGCCTGCCGATCATCGCCTCGGCGAGGGCAAGGGTCTCCTCCCCCCGCGCCGGGGTGATGCGGTCGACCATGGCGGAGGGGAAGGCGACTTCCGCCGCGATGTACGGCGCGAGGTCCGGGGCGGCGTGGCGGGCGAAGTCCACCAGCAGGCTGCGGGTCAGGGCGCCGTTTTCCGGCAGGTTGTCGCAGGACAGGACGGTGAAGGGCGGGATGCCCCGGGCGCGGCGTTGTCCGAGTGCCCAGACGAGAAGCCCGGCGAGGCCCTGCGGGTTGTCCGGCGCGGCGAGGTCGGCGGCGATGGCGGGATGTGATTTGTCGATGCCGCCGGTGGTGCGGTCGAGGCCGTAGCCCTTTTCGGTCACGGTGATGGTGACGATGCGGGTGGTCGGCGCGGTCAGGGCGTCGAGCACCTGTTGCCGGTCGGTCCGGAGGCACAAGGCCGCCGCAAGGCTGCCGATCACCCGCGCCGTGCTGCCCGCCGCGCTGTGTTCGATCACCGTGTAGAGGCCCTTTTGCGGGGCCAGTTCCGCCGTGGGTTCGAGGCTGCGCAGGCTGACACCGATGATCCGCCAGTCGCCGCCCGCCGCCGCGAGGGCGTCGTCCGTGTAAACCGCCTGATGCGCCTTGTGGAAGGCACCGAGACCGATGTGGACGATCCCGGGACCGTGGGCGTTGCGCTCATAGCCGGGACGCTGGACGGAGTCCGGCAGACCATCGAAGCTGTCGAGACGGCTCATCCCGCCATCCCGTGCGGCCTCTGCCGCGCGTGCCGCAATCCGGCAATCGCGCCGCGCAGTTCCGCGAGGCCCTTGAGCCGGCCAATCGACGGATACCCGGGCTGCGCCTTGCGCCCGAGATCGTCGAGAATGTCCTGCCCGTGGTCGGGACGGAAAGGGATGGAGACGTCGGTGCGGCCCTCTGCCTTGCGCCGGTCTTCCTCGCGCAGCGCGGCAGCGATGAGGGCGACCATGTCCGTGTCGCCCGTCAGGTGCTCGTCCTCGAAGAAGGAGCCGCGAACATCTGCCGTTTCCCGCTTCACGTTGCGCAGGTGCAGGAAATGCACCCGTGCGCCCCAGCGCTCCATCATTCCCGGCAGGTCATTGTCGGGCCGTGCGCCCAGCGAGCCGGAGCAGAGCGTGATGCCGTTGGCGGTGCGGTCGACGGCGTTCATCACGGCGGCGTAGTGCGCTTCGGTGGACATGATGCGCGGCAGGCCGAGCAGCGGCACGGGCGGGTCGTCCGGGTGGCAGCAGAGCCGCAGACCGAGTTCTTCGGCAACCGGCGTTACCTCCGCAAGGAAGTCGATCAGATGGCCGCGCAGGCGCTCCTCGCTGATGCTGTCGTATTCGGCGATGTGCTGGCGCACGTCGTCGAGCGAAAAGCTCTCCGCTGCGCCGGGCAGGCCGAAGACGACATTCTTGGCCAGTTCTGCCCGCCGCGCCTCGGTCATCTCGTTGAACCGCTGCAAGGCCGCGTCGCGCAAGGCGTCATCGAAATCGTCCGCCGCGCCGGGACGCTTGAGGATGTGCAAGTCGAAGGCGGCGAAGTCGGTCAGGTCGAAGCGCATGCAGGTCGCGCCGCTCGGTCTGCGCCAGGCGAGATCGGTGCGGGTCCAGTCAAGGACAGGCATGAAGTTGTAGCAGATCACCTCGATCCCCGCTGCGGCGAGGTTCTTAAGGCTGATCTTGTAGTTGGCGATATGCTCGCGCCACGCGCCTTTCTGTTTCTTGATGTCCTCGGAGACGGGCAGGCTCTCGACCACGTCCCAGGCGATGCCGGAAGGGGAGCCGTCCTTCATCGTGGCAATCTCGCGCTGGCGCTGCGCGATCTCCCCGGGTGTCCAGACCGCGCCGGTCGGCACATGGTGCAGCGCGGAGACGATGCCCTCCACGCCCGCTTGCAGGGTGTCGTCAATGGACACGAGGTCCTTCGGCCCGAACCACCGCCACGTCTGTTTCATCTGATGTCCTCCCGAGTCGTCCCGGTCTTTCTATCATCCGGAAAGATTGCTGACTAGTATGGAAGTATGGTATCCCGCCGATGGGAGGACGACGAATCATGACAGCGTATGGAACGATTTCCAGCGATCTGGACCCGGCGTCCGCCATCGCGCCACAGATTTATGTGCGTCTGCGCGATGCCATCATCCGCAACCGTTTCGCCCCCGGCGACCGCATTTCCGAGAGCGAGATTGCCCGCGCCTGCAATGTCAGCCGCCAGCCGGTGCGTGAAGCGTTCATCAAGCTGGCAGGCGAAGGCTTGCTCGCCATCCTCCCGCAGCGGGGCACGGTGATCACCAGGATCGGCTATGCCGCCGTGCTCGATGCCCGCTTCCTGCGCGAGGCGATCGAGGCGGACATCGTGGCTATTCTGGCGTCCGCACCGGACGAGGCCCTGATCGCAGACCTGCGCGGTCAGTTGCAGGCCCAACGCAACGTGGCGGCCACCGATCCCAAGGCGTTCATCGAACTGGACGAGCGTTTTCACCGCACGCTCGCCGGGGCGGCGGGCAAGCGCGGGGCGTGGAAGCTGATCGAGGGGCTGAAATCCCAGATGGACCGAGTGCGGTTCCTCTCGCTCGGACATTTCCCGGTGCAGAAGCTGGTGACCCAGCATGAGGTCATCGTCGACCGGATCGAGCAGGGTGATGCGCGGGGGGCGAATGCCGCCATCCGGGGCCACCTGCGCGAGGTCCTGTCCGATCTGCCGCAGATCCGCGCCGCCAACCCAGATTTTTTCGAATTGCCGGACGGGGAGATCCCCGAGCCGGTCAATGCCCCCCTGTCGTAGCAGGGCGGGGAGAACAGAATGCACCCATCAAGGAGGAGAAAACCCATGTCGTTCACATTCAAACTCGCCGCCGCGGCGACCGCGCTGGCCCTGCTGGCGGGCGGCGTTTCCGCGCAGGAGATGACGTTGAAGCTCGGCCACCTCGCCAACGAGGAAAACCCCTGGCACCTCGCCTCGGTGAAGTTCGGTGAGGAGCTCTCGGCGCTGACCGATGGCCGCATTGCCGTCGAAGTCTTCCCGAACGAATCCCTCGGCAAGGAGATCGACCTGATCAACGGCATGCAACTCGGCACCGTCGACATGACGATCACCGGCGAGAGCCTGCAGAACTGGGCGCCAATGGCGGCGCTGCTGGCTGTGCCCTATGCGTTCAAGACCATCGAGGACATGGACGCCTTCGCCTCCGGCGAGACCGGCGAGGCCATCAAGCAGCAGATCGTCGAGAAGGTGCAGATCCGCCCGATCGCCTATTTCGCCCGCGGTGCCCGTGACCTGACCTCCAACCGTCCGATCACCACCCCCGCAGACCTCAACGGCCTGAAGATGCGCGTGCCGAACGTCCCGCTGTTTGTGGACGTGTGGAAGGCGCTGGGTGCGAACCCCGGCCCGATGGCCTTCTCCGAGGTCTTCACCTCGCTGCAGAACGGAACCATCGAAGCGCAGGAAAACCCCCTGGCGCTGATCCGCTCCGCGTCCTTCTACGAGGTGCAGAGCCACGTCAACCTGACCGATCACGTCCGGTCGTGGATCTACCTGACGATTGCCGAGTCCACCTGGGCGAAGCTGTCGGACGAGGACAAGGCCGCCGTCATGGAAGCCGCCGCCCGCGCACAGGCCTATGAGCGTGAACTGTTCAACGAAAGCCTCGCCGCTGACCGTGCCTTCCTCGAAGAGAAGGGCATGACGTTTGTGGAGGTCGACGCCGCTGCCTTCCAGGCCGCCGCGAAGGACGCCGTGCTGGCGAACGTCAACGACGAGATCAAGCCGATCGTCGAAGGTCTGTTCTCGAACTGACCTTTGCTCCCCTCCGGCGCCGCTCACTCCCCGGCGCCGGAGACCTATTCCCAAGCCGAGGCACCGATGCGCATCGCCGACACGATCATCCACGTCATCACCCGGATTGCCCAATGGGGTACCGGGCTGTCCTTTGCCGTTCTGATCGGGGCTGTTCTGATCCAGGTGACCGGACGCCTCACGGGGTTCTCTCCGGTCTGGACCGAGGAACTGACGCGCTATGCGCTGCTCTACTCCGTCGCCTTCGGGGCCGGGTTGGCCTTCCGCACCGGCGATCTGGTGAATGTGGACGTGGTCTGCGAATACCTGCCGGGCAAGCTTCCCTGGCTATTGCGGCTCGTCTCTGCCATCGCGACCTGCGCCCTGGCCCTGTTTCTGCTGTTTCACGCCTGGCGCTATGTCGCCATCGGCAAGATGCAGACTTCCCCGGCGCTCGGCGTGCGGATGGATTTCATTCACTTCACTGTCTGGCTGATGCTGGCGATGCTGGCGGTCTTCGCCGGATTGCGCGTGCTCGGCATGCTGACCGGAACCGAGGACGGCAAGCCCGTCAAGGCGGACGAGGAATAAGCCATGGATGTCGTCGTTCTGTTCTCCGTCTTCGTCGGCGGGCTTGTCCTCGGCATTCCGGTGGCGGTGACGCTCGGGCTGTCGTCGCTCGCCTATCTGCTGCTCGCCGGGATGCCGCCCGTCGTCATGCCGCAGAAAATGTACGCGGGCATGGACGTCTTCGTTCTGCTGTCGATCCCCGGCTTCATCCTCGCCGGGAACCTGATGAACCAGGGCGGCATCACCGGGCGCATCATCCGCTTTGCCAATGCGCTGGTGGGCTGGATACGCGGGGGTCTTGGCCTGACCAATATCGCCGCCTCCATGCTGTTCGGGGGCATCACCGGCACCGCCGTTGCGGATGCGGCCTCCATCGGGGGCGTGCTGATCCCGGGCATGAAGAAGGCGGGCTATCCGGCGGATTTCTCCGCCGCCGTGACAGCCGCCTCTTCCACCGTCGGCCCGATCATCCCGCCTTCCGTTCCCATGATCATCGTCGGCGCACTCTCGGGCATCTCCGTCGGCCAGATGTTCCTCGCAGGGGCGATCCCCGGCATCCTCATGGGCCTTGCCATGATGGTCACGGCCTATGTCATCTCCGCCCGCCGCAATTTCCCGCGTCAGGAGTGGCAGGGCATGGGCGAAGTCGCCCGCAGCTTCTCCGGCGCGTTCTGGGCGCTGGCGATGACCTTCCTCATCATCTACGGCCTGCTCTCCGGCCTCGCCACGCCGACCGAAACCGCCGTGGTTGCCTCCGTCTATGCCTTCATCGTCGGAGCGTTCATCTACCGTGAACTCCCGATCCGAAAGGTCCCGCTCATCCTAGTCGAAAGCGCCACGTCGGCGGCCGGCATCCTCGCCCTTGTCGGCTTTGCCAACGTCTTCGGCTGGATCCTCGTCTCCGAGCGCATCCCGCAGGCCATCGCGGATGGCGTGCTCAGCATCACTGACAACAAGTTCCTCGTGATCCTGCTGATCAACCTGCTGCTGCTTTTCGTCGGCATGTTCATGGAGACCATCGCGGCGCTGATCATCCTCTTCGTGCCGCTGCTGTCGCTGGCGCAGGCTGTCGCGATCGAGCCGCTGCATTTCGCCACCTTCGCGGTGCTCAACCTGATGATCGGCCTGACCACCCCGCCGGTCGGCGTCTGCTTGTTCGTCTGCGCCGGGATCGCCCGGCTGCCGCTGATGCCGGTGGTGATCGCGATCCTGCCGTTCCTGCTGACCAACATCGCCGTGCTGTTCGCGGTGTCCTATGTCCCGGCGCTGGCCACCTGGCTGCCGTCCCTGATGATGAAGTGAGCCATGACCGACGACCGTTTTGACCGCGACGCGCTGAAGGGCCTCGCATCCTCCCTGCTGTCCCGCGGCGGGCTTGCCCCGGAGATGGCGGAGGTCGTGGCCGAGTTCCTCGTCCAGACCGACGAGCTGGGGGTGACGACGCACGGGCTGTCGATGGTGCCCTACTATCTGCCGGAGTTGAAGTCGCGAAACATGACCGCGTCCGGCGCGCATGAGGTCGTCCGCGACAACAGGGTCACGATGGTCTGGGACGGCAATTACCTGCCCGGACACTGGCTGATGAAGCAGGCCATAGACACATGCGTGGAGCGGGCGGGCGAATTCGGCATGGCGGCGCTGGCGATCCGGAGGAGCCACCACATCGGCTGCCTGTCGACCCTGACCCGCCGCGCCGCCGACAAGGGCTTTGTCTGTTATATCGCCACTTCCGACCCCTCCGGTCAGTGGGTTGCTCCATATGGCGGCACCGAGCCGTTGCTGACGCCCAACCCCTGGGCCATCGGCTATCCCGGCGACGGGCACCCGGTGCTGATCGACACCTGTGCCTCGATCACGACGGTGTCCAAGGTGCGCGAGCACATCAACACGGGGACCCGGTTCGCGCATCCGTGGATGCTCGATGCGAACGGGCAGGCGACGACCGATCCCACCGTGGTGAACGCCACCCCGAAAGGCTCGATCCTGCCGGTGGGCGGGGTGGA
Source organism: Tropicibacter sp. S64 (assembly GCF_049803835.1). Classification (NCBI taxonomy): domain Bacteria; kingdom Pseudomonadati; phylum Pseudomonadota; class Alphaproteobacteria; order Rhodobacterales; family Roseobacteraceae; genus Tropicibacter; species Tropicibacter sp. S64. The sequence continues at coordinate 199,440 of NZ_JBNAGK010000010.1, forward strand.
TCACGGCCACAAGGGCTTTGCCATGGGGCTGATGGTGGAGATGCTGACGCAGGCACTCTCCGGGCAGGGCCGGGCGGATGCGCCGACGCGCTGGGGCGGCAACGTCTTCGTGCAGGTCATGGACCCGGACGCTTTCGGCGGACGGGAGGATTTCCTGCGGCAGGTCGGCACGCTGAATGCCGCCTGCCGGGCCAACCGGCCGATCCCGGGCGGCGGCGCGGTGCGCATCCCGGGAGACCGGGCGTTCGAGGCCGCGGTGCGCAGCCGCTCGGCGGGCGTGCGCATGCCGGGTGAGGTCTGGACCCGGGTTGCCGCCTGCGCTGCGGAACTCGGCGTATCCCTTCCGGAGCCTGTTGCGGGATAAGCCAGGGGTTGCGTCCGGGTGGCGCGCAACCGAAGGTGGGGCAGCCTTGTTCCCTGTCCGATTGCGCAGCTTCGCCCGTGACCCAAGCCGACCCCATCCAGGACGTGTTCCGCCGCGAGAACCGCCGGGTCTTTGCCACGCTGGTCCGGCTACTCGGTGATTTCGACCTGGCCGAGGAAGCCCTGCAAAGCGCCTTCCTCGCCGCTGCGGAACGCTGGCCGAGGGAGGGCACCCCGGGCAATCCGGTGGCCTGGCTGGTCTCTGCCGGGCGGTTCCGGGCCATCGACCATCTGCGGCGACAGAAGCGCATGGCGCCATGGTCCGCCGAGGCAGAGGCGACGGCCGAAATGCCCGATGCCGGGCCTGACGAGAACATCGAGACGGTCGAGGACGACCGCTTGCGTCTGATCTTCACCTGCTGCCACCCGAGCCTGTCCGAAGAGGCCGCCGTCGCGTTGACGCTTCGAGAGATTTGCGGGCTGTCGACCGAAGCCATCGCCCGCGCCTTCCTGATCGCGCCGACCACGCTGGCGCAGCGCATCGTCCGGGCCAAGGCGAAGATCCGCGATGCGGGCATTCCATACGAGGTGCCGGAGAAGGACCAGCTGCCCGGACGGCTCGGGCGGGTGCTGCGGGTGGTCTATCTGGTGTTCAACGAGGGCCATCTGGCCTCGCAGGGGGAGGACCTGCTCCGTTCCGACCTGACCTGCGAAGCGATCCGTCTGGCGCGGCTTCTGGCGGAGCTGATGCCCGAACCGGAGGTGCTCGGCCTGCTGGCGCTCGTCCTCCTGCACAACGCCCGCCGGGCGGCGCGGGTGACGGCGGCGGGCGATCTGATCCCGCTGGAGGATCAGGACCGCAGCCTTTGGGATCATGCCGCCATCGCGGAGGGCGCGGCGCTGGTGCGACGGTCTCTGCAAACCGGGCGCGTCGGCCCCTACGCGGTTCAGGCGGCGATTGCAGCGTTGCATGGCGAGGCGGAGAGCGCGAAAGCCACGGACTGGGCGGAGATTGCCGGGCTCTACGATGTGCTGTTGAGGATCGAGCCTTCGCCAGTGATTGCGCTGAACCGCGCGGTTGCGGTGGCGATGCGCGACGGGCCGGACGCCGGGCTCTCCCTGTTGGAGCCGCTGCTCGCGTCGGATCGGCTTGGTGGCTATCACCTCGCCCATGCGGCGCAGGCGGACCTGCTCAGGCGGGCGGGGCGGTTCGGGGAGGCACGCAGCGCCTATGAAACCGCGATTGCCCTGACGCGGCAGGAGCCGGAACGCCGGTTCCTGCAGGCGCGCCTGGCAGAGATCGACGGCTGACGAAAAAAAAATTCGCCGCGCTGTCGATTCCGGCCGATCCCGTTCGACTACTCATCAGACAAGCCATGAAGACCGGCCATCCTGCCGGTCAGGAGCCAAGGAGACGCGCCATGAAATACCTTTGCCTCGTGTACCTCGACCGCGAGAACTGGAGCGCCTGCGCCGATCCGGTCTGCGCGGATTACGCGCAGCATCTGGTGGACTCGCAGGTCATGCTCGCCGCCGAACCGTTGCACCCGGTCGAGACCGCCACCACCGTCCGCGTCCGCAACGGCCAGACGCAGCTCTATGACGGCCCGTTCGCCGAAACCAAGGAACTGCTCGCCGGGTTCTACCTCGTCGAGGCCCGCGACCTGAACGAGGCCATCCGCATCGCCGAGGGCATTCCCCCGGCGAAATACGGCAGCATCGAGGTCCGGCCCGTGCGGCAACTGGACCTTGGCTTGCCCGCCTGACCGCAATCAAGGGAGGATATCACGATGCCCAGCACCATCCGCTTGCACCGCGTCTTTGCAACGACACCGCTGAAACTCTACCGCGCCTTTCTCGAACCCGACGCATTGGCCAAATGGTTGCCACCGGATGGGTTCACCTGCACGGTGCACAGCCTTGACGCCACCGTCGGAGGCGGCTTCAGGATGAGTTTCCGCAATTTCACCACGGGAAACAGCCATTCCTTTGGCGGCACCTATCGGGACCTGATCCCGGATCAGCGCCTCGTCTACACCGACAGCTTCGACGACCCGAACCTGCCCGGTGAAATGACGGTCACGGTGACGCTCAGGCCAGTGTCCTGCGGCACCGACATCAGCATCGTGCAGGAGGGCGTGCCCGACGTGATCCCGGAGGAGGGCTGTTATCTCGGCTGGCAGCAGTCGCTGACCAACCTCGCCCGCCTCGTCGAACCGGACATCAGGGAGTAACCCACATGTACAGCACAATCGCCATCCTCCTCGCCCGCCTGATCTTTGCCGCGATGTTCGCCATGGCGGCGACGTTCAAGTTCCTCGGCATGGGCACGACGGCGGAATACATCGCCGGCGCGGGCTTTCCCGTCCCGCTGCTGCTCGCCTGGGCTGCCGCGTTCTTCGAGGTCGGACTGGTCCTTGCCTTCCTGACCGGCGCCTTCTTCCGCGAGGCGGCGCTTGCGGCGGGGGTCTACGTGATCTTCCTCGCCTTCGCCTTCCATGGCCCGTCGCACTGGGAGGGGAGCGAGGCCGAGTTCGGCTTCTTCGTCGATCATTTCACCTTCTTCGCCGGGCTTCTCGTCGCCTCGGTGCACGGACCGGGGCGAAGGCTCGCGCTGGACTGGTCGCTGTTTCCGCTGCCCCGCGTCGCGGCAGCTGTTTGAATTCTCACCAGAAACCCAAGGAGATCATCCATGGAACCGACCCTTTACCTCTACTTCAACGGCGATTGCTTCGAGGCGATGAGCTTTTACGAAAAGACCCTCGGCGGCGAGATCATGGGCGTCTTTCGCAACGCCGATGCACCGAGCGCCGATGACCGGATGCCCGGTGGCGATCACCTCGTGATGAACATGGCCATGCGGCTGGGGCACACGATGATCATGGCATCGGACTCGCCGGATTCGTGGTATTCCAAGCCGCAGGGCTTCTCGATCTCGCTCGCGCCCAAATCCGTCGAGGACTTCGACAGGCTGTTCGACGCGCTCGCCGAGAACGCGCAGGCGGTGACCATGCCGCCGGGCGAGACTTTCTGGGCCGAGCGTTTCGCAATGTTCAAGGACCGGTTCGGCACGCCCTTCATGCTGAACTACGAAGGCAACCGGGCGCAATCCTGAGCGCCACATTCACTGAAAGGCACGATCATGTCAGCCCCGAAAAACACCATCTGCCTCTGGTTCGAAAAGGACGCAGAGGCCGCCGCGCGGTTCTATGCCACGGTTTTCCCCGACAGCGCCGTTACGGCGGTCAACAAGGCGCCCAGCGATTACCCCGGACACAAGGCAGGCGATGTGGTGACCGTCCTGTTCACAGTATGCGGCATCCCCTGCATCGGCCTGAACGGCGGGCCCGCGTTTCCGCAAAGCGAGTCTTTCTCCTTCCAGATCGCCACGGACGATCAAGAGGAAACCGACCGCTATTGGAACGCCATCGTCGGCAATGGCGGCGCGGAGAGCGCCTGCGGATGGTGCAAGGACCGCTGGGGCGTGTCGTGGCAGATCACGCCACGCGTCCTGACCGATGCCATCGCCGCCGGGGGCAACCCGGCCAAACGCGCCTTCGACGCGATGATGGAGATGGGCAAGATCGACGTCGCCGCGATCGAGGCCGCGGTCCGGGGGTGATTTCAGGCGCCAGTGCGACAAGGGCCTGGCGCCTTCCCTGGCCGAAAGCCCTCCGATCCGCGCAATCGCAGGCGGACCGCTGGGCACGTCGAATCCCGCGCTCACCTTGCAAGCTCCGACGGAGCGGGCCCGGCAAGCGCGTATTCAGGAACTCCGGCGGAGACGCGGTTTATTGCAGGTCGGACCAGGTCCGGAAATCCGGCTGAACGGTCAGCGTCCGATATCCGAAGCGGGTGACGAATTTCATATGCGTCGAGGGATGGTTGGTGCGAATGTAGCTGTGAATCAGCTCAAGATATTTTGCGTGATAGGAATAGGAGCACAGCAGCAACTTGTTGCAGGTGACGGCCAGCGGGATGAACGGGAAGTCCCGCAAGATGTACATGCGCGCCACGGCTTCCTGGACGCCGGGCCAGTTGGGATTGGCGTAGTCGTCCACTGCGATCAGCCCGTCATTGGCGGTCACCTTCATCGCGAATTCGATGTCGTTCACCGTATGAACGACCTCGTGACAGCCATCGACGCTGAAGAACTTGCACAGACCGTTTTCCGCAACGAACTGGTCTGCTTCGCGGGTGCGGAGCGTCAGGGAATCGGCTTTCACATAGGTGACGTTGTCGCGCCCGATGCCGTGTCCGTCGAGATTGTTGCGCACGACTTCCAGCTTGCCGACCCCAGCGCCGTCCAGATTGAACTCCTGCATGTCGAACAGGTCGATGGCTGCGGCCTTGTTGTCCGGCCCGGTGCCGAAGGTCTTGCACAGGCCAATGAGGAACTTGCCTTCGAACACACCGATTTCCGCGACCGGACCGTCGCCGATGGCCTTGTAAACCGGCCAGATGGTCTGCCACAGCTGCGGAACACACCACCCCTTGACGTCGTGAATACCCTTGCTGAGATAGGCGTTCAAAGCGTCTTTTCGTATGTCTGTGGTCATTGTTGCGGATCTCCCTTCCTTGATAACCTGGCACTCTCTCCTCGGCACCTGTCCTGACGCTAACGGACCATGTCCGACGTCACCAGAAAAATTGAATTGAAACTTTTGTTATGGAACGCTTTTCCCGCGGATATGCCCGTCGTGGATGGCCAAGACGCGCCATTTCCGTGATCTGGCTCCAATGCAAAAAGCCCCGCCGAAGCGGGGCTTTGCAATTTTGGTGGGTGACCGCTTATTGCGCGGCGATCAGGCCGAGGCTTTCGAGCTTGAGGATTACCTGGTGGGCGCAGTTGTCGACGTCCACGTTCTCCGTCTCGACGCGCAGTTCCGGGTTGGCCGGGACGTCGTAGGGGTCGGAGATACCGGTGAATTCCTTGATCTTGCCTTCCCGGGCCAGCTTGTACAGGCCTTTGCGGTCGCGGCGCTCGCATTCCTCGATGGAGGTCGCGACGTGCACCTCGATGAAGGCGCCGAAGGCTTCGATGTCTTCACGCACCGCCCGGCGGGTGGTCGCATAGGGCGCGATGGGCGCACAGATGGCGATGCCGCCGTTCTTGGTGATCTCAGAGGCCACGTAGCCGATGCGGCGGATGTTGAGGTCACGGTGCTCCTTGGAGAAGCCCAGCTCGGAGGACAAGTTCTTGCGGACGATGTCGCCATCGAGCAGCGTCACCGGGCGGCCGCCCATCTCCATCAGCTTGACCATGAGCGCGTTGGCGATGGTCGACTTGCCGGAGCCGGAGAAGCCGGTGAAGAACACGGTGAAGCCCTGCTGCGAGCGCGGCGGCTTGGTGCGGCGGAGTTCGCGGACCACCTCGGGGAAGGAGAACCACTCGGGGATCTCGAGACCTTCCTGAAGACGGCGGCGCAGTTCGGTGCCGGAGATGTTCAGGATGGTGACGTTGTCCTTGTCGGCGATCTCGTCGGCGGGCTCGTACTGGGCGCGCTCCTGGACGTAGACCATGTGCTTGAAGTCCACCATTTCGCAGCCGATTTCCGACTGGTACTCGCGGTAGAGATCCTGCGCGTCATAGGGGCCGTAGAAATCCTCGCCGGCGGAGTTCTTGCCGGGGCCGGCGTGGTCGCGGCCAACGATGAAGTGGGTGCAGCCGTGGTTCGCGCGGATCAGGCCGTGCCAGACCGCCTCGCGCGGGCCTGCCATGCGCATGGCGAGGTTCAGCAGCGACATGGTCGTGGTGGACTGCGGGTACTTGTCGAGAACCGCCTCGTAGCAGCGCACGCGGGTGAAATGATCGACGTCGCCCGGCTTGGTCATGCCGACGACCGGGTGGATGAGCAGGTTCGCCTGCGCTTCCTTGGCGGCGCGGAAGGTCAGTTCCTGGTGCGCGCGGTGCAGCGGGTTGCGGGTCTGGAAGGCGACGACCTTGCGCCAGCCGAGCTTGCGGAAGTAGGCGCGCAGCTCGTTAGGCGTGTCGCGGCGGCCGCGGAAGTCATAGTGCACCGGCTGCTGGATGCCGGTGACGGGACCACCGAGGTAGATCTTGCCAGCCTGGTTGTGCAGGTAGTTCACCGCCGGGTGGGCGCTGTCGTCCGCGCCAAAGACCTTCGCGGCCTCGTTCGCCTTGTTCGGTTCCCACTTGTCGGTGACGGTCATGGTCGCCAGGATCACGCCTTCCTGGTCGCGCAGGGCGATGTCCTGACCGACTTCGATGGACTCGGCGAATTTCTCCGAGACGTCGAGGGTGATCGGCATCGGCCAGAGGGTGCCATCGGCAAGGCGCATGTTCTCGACGACGCCGTTGTAATCCTCTTCGGAGAGGAATCCCTTGAGCGGGTTGAAGCCGCCGTTCATCAGCAGTTCGAGATCGCAGATCTGGCGCGGGGTCAGGTCGTGCGAGGTAAGCTCACCGGCTTCGACCTTGAGTTTCTGGGCGGAATCGTACGAGACGTACAGCTCCGGAATCGGGGCGAGGTTGTTCTGCATCAGGCTGCTCCTGTACTTCAGAGGTGTAAGGTCGCTCACCGAGCCCGTGAGTTCGGTAAAGAGAGCGGTGTATTCGGCGAATTTGCGGGCGAGGAAGGCGTCGATCAGACGGTCCTTCTCGGCCCTGCCTGCGGGCGTCAGCGCATAGGCAAAGCGCTGGCGGCGGTCGGGACCGGTGCGCTCGTCGATCTTCACGAGACCGGCGGCGGTGGCGGTGCGAAGCTGGGTGTTGAGTTTGCCAAGGGAGACCTTGAGAGCTTCGGCAATGCTGCGCTGGCTCGCCTCCGGCGTCCGTTCGAGCTGACGCAGCAGCACGAACAGCTGGTCCTCGTCGAGAGGCGTGGGTTTTGCCGAATGCGCGTTCATGGCGGTAACAGGCGACTCAAAGTGTGTTCAACGCTGAACGCATGCCATCCTTTGTCTTCGGGCGAAACCCCGGAAATCACCCTTTGGCGGCTTGTTGCCGAATTGCTGCTTTGCAGTGGCCGCATGGCAAAAGGGGCGGGAGGGTTGCCGAAAAAGCGTTTTCCGGCGATGATGCGATATGTTTTCAAGAGGATTTGGCATGAAATGGCTTTCTTTGATCGCCGTTGCGACACTGGCCGCAGCGCCCGCGCAAGCCCTGGTTTTCGGAAACGGAGATGTCTACAGCGCCAGCTTCGACTTGCTGGACTTTGACGCGGGCGGCGGTGCGCAGGTGCTGCCGGATTATACCCGGATCGGGGCTGGGGTCGGGTTCTCCGCGAGCGATGCGCTCGACACCGGCGAACAGGCCATTGTCGACGTCTTCTACGGGTCGGGATTGAGCGTCCAGTATACGTTCGACGGCACCGCTGGCGGGTTTCTGGGCGGTCCCCAAACCTCTGTCGTCGCGCCTTACACCGAAACGACGGGCCTCATCCGGATTACCGCCGTCGGAAGTTTCGACCTTGCGGTTCTCGATGTGATCGCCAAGGGGACGCTGGAGGGCGGCGGTACTCAGGTCTTCGCCCACTCGGTCTTTGAAGCGCTGGAAATCGCGGCGGTGCCGCTGCCTGCCGGGGCGGGCCTTCTGGCCATGGCGTTGGCGGTGTTGGGCTGGCCGCGTCGTCGCAGGCGGCAATCGCGGACGGTCCCGGATCGCCGTATATGACAAAAGCCCGGGTTTCCCCGGGCTTTCCCCAAATCACGCGCTGGCCGGTTCGTTGGCCGCTTCCGGGGCAGGCTCTGCGGCGTCGCCCTGTTCGGCCAGCCAGCGTTCCGCTTCCAGCGCTGCCATGCAGCCCATGCCGGCGGAGGTTACGGCCTGACGGTACTTGTGGTCGGTCAGGTCGCCCGCGGCAAAGACGCCGGGAATGGAGGTGGCGGTCGAGTCCGGCTCGGTCTTCACGTAGCCGCCGTTGTGCGTTTCGAGCACGTCCTTGACCAACTCGTTCGCCGGTGCATGGCCGATGGCGACGAAGACGCCCGCGCAGGGGATTTCGGTGATCTCGCCGGTGTTCACGTTCCTGACCTTCACGCCGGTCACGCCCTTCGGCGTGTCATCCCCGATGACCTCTTCAAGCTGATGGAACCAGAGCGGTTCGATCTTCGGATGCTTGAGCAGGCGGTTCTGCAGGATCTTCTCCGCGCGCAGCTCGTCGCGGCGGTGGATCAGCGTGACCTTGGAGGCGAAGTTGGTCAGGAAGAGCGCCTCTTCCACGGCGGTGTTGCCGCCGCCGATCACCACGATCTCCTTGCCGCGATAGAAGAAGCCGTCACAGGTGGCGCAGGCGCTGACGCCGAACCCCTTGAAGGCCTCCTCCGAGGGAAGGCCGAGCCATTTCGCCCGCGCGCCGGTGGCGAGGATGATCGCGTCGGCGGTGTAGGTGGTGCCTGAATCGCCATGGGCGACGAAGGGGCGCTTGTCGAACTCGACCTTCGAAATGATGTCGCCGATGATCTCCGTGCCCATGGCGCGGGCGTGGGCCTCCATACGGACCATCAGGTCCGGCCCCTGCACCTCGGTGTCGCCCGGCCAGTTCTCGACTTCCGTCGTGGTCGTCAGCTGGCCACCCGGCTCGAGACCCTGCACGAGGATCGGTTCCAGCATTGCGCGGGAGGCATAGACCCCGGCGGTGTAGCCGGCCGGGCCGGAGCCGATGATGAGAACCTTTGTGTGGCGGGTGGCGGACATGGCGGATTCCTTCCGTGCATTCGGGTCCCGACCCATATAGGGGGTCCGGCTGCCCGGGGAAAGGGCGGCGGAAGTCTGCGGACGTCTTGCCTCAGCGATGCCCGCCATCGTCATGCCCGCCACCACCTTGGCGGTTGGCCCTGGCGATGGCGTTCTTGCAGGATTCGGCGTCGGCGCTGGTGCCGGCACAGGGGTAGTAGAGCCCGTTTGCACCGCGTACGAAGATCTGGTTGTCGGCGTAGCGGCGGTAGAAGGTCACCTCATGTCCGCCGACCCTCTCCGAGTGCAGCGTGGTATAGACCGGGCCGGGCGGCACGTCTTCGCCCTGGCAGGCGGCGGTCAGGGTGGCGAGAAGGGCAACGACTGGAAAACGGGACATGGAAAAATCCTTTTCTGGCGGCAATTCCGAGAAGTTTACCATACGTCATGCGATTCCCCAAAATCAGGCCCTGGCGAAAGCCGGAAAAGAAAGTTGCGCCGCCGTGAAATATAATTGCGCGCACCGGGCGGCGTGGTATAACATTCGCGAAAATGGGAGAGTGTTATGGCAGGACATCGGCTTGATCCGATTGATCGGAAGATTCTTGCGGAACTGCAAGCGGACGGCCGGATGACCAACGTCGAACTGGCGAAGCGGGTGGGCATCTCCGCGCCGCCCTGTCTGCGGCGGGTTCGGGCGCTGGAGGAAATGGGGTTCATCAGGGGCTACCATGCCGACGTGGACGCGCGGGAACTGGGGTTCGAGGTGCAGGTCTTTGTCATGGTCGGCCTCGTCAGCCAGGCTGAAGCGGACCTGCGCGCCTTCGAGGAACGCTGCCGCGCGTGGCCTCTGGTGCGCGAGTGCCACATGCTGAACGGCGAGGTGGATTTCATCCTGAAATGCGCCGCGCCCGACCTGTCGACCTTCCAGAGTTTCCTGACCGGCGATCTGCTGACCGCGCCCAACGTGGCCAGCGTCAAGACCTCGCTGGTGATCCGCGGCGCCAAGGATGAACCGGGCGTGCCGTTCGACGTGCTCGAGGAGCGGCTGAGCAAGTCGGCCTGACGATCGCCCCGGACGCAAAAGGAAAAAGCCGCGCATCCGGAGGGAGCGCGGCTTACTCGTGACTTGCGTGAGCGAGAGAGCAGAGAGAAACGGGAGAGGGGTCAGGTGTCGATCAGGCTGTCGATCACTTCGCGGCTGGTCCGGGTCAGGCTGACCTGTCCGAAGTCGTCCAACTGGCTGATGTTCGGGAACATCGACAAAAAGAGCGAGCGCAGGTTCGGCCCGAGCGCCTGACCGGCGGACTTGCCGGGATGGTAGGTTTCCATCTCGATCCCGCCGATCATGACCGTCGTATGGCGCGCGGTCATGACGTGATACATCTGCACAGGGCCAGCGGGCGTGATCTGCAGCAGGCGGTCTCCGTCGGCGTAATCCCGGATCGGGGCCAGAACCGAATCCTGCCCAAGCAGCGTGCCGAGTCTGGGGTGTCGGATGACCATGCGGGCGGCGGGGCCGACCAGGAGGTCCATGTCCGGGCGGTTCGGCCCGTAAGCGCCCGAGGTCACCCGGGTCAGCGAGGTCAACGTGGTGTCGACCTCGTCGCGGCCGGGGATGTAGGAGGTCGAGCCGATCCACATGACTGCCTCAGAGCCATTCGCGGTCTCGATGTAGTCCCCGGGCAGCAGGTCTTCGATGGCGACAGCGCCGCGGACGGTGGGAAAGAGGGTGCCCCGGGCAAAGGCGGTTGCGGTTTCCTCGAACAGCGGTGTGGCGGGAGCGACGTGAGACTTGAAGGAGACGGTGAGATCGGGGAGCAGCGCCGCGGCCTCGTATTTGCGCATGAGCGCGAGCGAACGGCGGGGCTGAGAGAGGGCCTGCGCCTTGGCAACGGGTTGAGCGACGGTCAGGTCGTGGCGAAGCTGTGTCATGTGATCCCCTCGAAAGGTTGGTCACATTCGTGCTGGCCCCCACCAACAACGACAAATGGACGGACTTGCGATCGTTAAATCTTGTTCAGATTTTGTGGCAATCCGTCCGCTTCGTCAAAATTGAAGCAAAGTTGGGAATGGTCCAACGCATAATCCCGCCACGAAGGGCGGGATTGTTGGTCGGGCGGGAACGGTTCTGCCACATTTCCCCGGTCGGGCGGCGAATCGTCGTGGCGAATTTGTGGCGGTCAGGCCCGTTTGAGCAGCGTCTTCGGAGCCTCGCGCCGGGCGATCATCGCCTTGCGCGGTGCGCCACGCTGAAACGGCAAAGGCGGGTGGTCCTCGCTTGCGGTTGCGATGATCGCCTTGATGAACCGGCTCTGTTTTCTCATGCTGCGCGTCCTCGGGTTGGTTCTGATTTGAGCCAAACTTGACCGGACATTGGGGCGCAGCTTTGACGAAGCCGGGATAATTGCAGGGCTTTGGGGTGTATTGTTTCCGGTGGCCCGCGCCGGTCAGAGCCGGATCACAGAGATCAGACGCCCGTAGTCCGCTTCCTTGGCGTGGGTGGCGCGACGGTAGCTGTAGAAACGCTCGGCGTCGTAGTAAGTGCAGTGCCGCGTCCATTCGGCCTGCACCCCGGCCTCGCGCAGCTTGTGCAGCCCGTAGGCGGGTAGGTCGAAATGCGCCCGGCCGCTCTCGCCTCCGGCAAAGAAGCGGGCATTGGCCGGGTCCTCGGCGAGGAAGGTGTCGAGGAACTCCGGACCGACCTCGTAGGCACGCTGCGAAATGCAGGGGCCGATGACGGCATGAATGCTTGCGCGTGCCGCGCCGAGATCGACCATGGCGTCGACGGTCGCTTCCAGAACCCCGTCCCGTGCGCCGCGCCAGCCCGCATGAGCCGCGCCGATCACGCTGTTCTCGCTGTCGGCGAACAGCACGGGTTGGCAATCGGCGGTAAGGATCGCGAGGGCCAGACCGGGCTGGTCGGTGACCAGTGCGTCGGCCTTGGGGCGCGGGTCGGGCAGGTCGCCGGCGACGGTCACCACGTCCGGGGAATGCACCTGGTGCACCGTCAGCAGGGCCTCCGGCTCGACCTCCATGGCCTGCGCGACGCGGGCGCGGTTGATCGCGACGATCTCCGACTGGTCCGAGGACCCGGGACCGCAGTTCAGCCCCGAGAAGATGCCCGAAGACGCGCCGCCCCGGCGGGTGAAGAAGCCGTGACGGAAGGGCGCGAGCCCGTCGGCGGTGATGATTTCGAGCGTCATGTGTCCAGTCCGGGCGGCGGTGAAGCGCCCTCCGGGAAGAGCGCGAGAATCTTGAACAGCGAACCCATTTCGGAAGGGTGCGTCAACCGCCGATGTGCAGTGATGTGGGATTGCAGCGCCGCGCCGCTGAGGTTTCCCGCAAGTGCCTGGGCACGCCGGACGATGCCGAGCCGTTCGAGGAAGACGCCCTGCGGTGTCAACCGGCTGTGACGCGCGGGCGCGGCGGCGCAGGCGATGGCCTCGAAATCGACATGGGCGGTCAGGTCGGCCTGCCCGGGGTGGGCGAAAGGGTCGGCGGGAGCGTGGTTTTCCAGCGCCTGCAGCGTGTCGCCCTTGGAGCGCCAGTCGCCGTAGTCGATGAGCAGCGCGGCCCCGCCGAAACGCGCGATCCGGGCGCCGAGGGTGGCGGCAATGCCCTGCGCCGGGGCGCAGGTTTCGACGATGTCGCCGTCCCGCGTGTCTTCGAGCCGGTGTCGCACAACGTCTTGCGGGGCGGTATCGGTCAGGCCGGGGGCAAGGCGGCCTTCCGCAAGCCCGACAACGCACTCGCGCCAGCCATTTCCGTGCCGGGTGAACTGGCGGATCGGCAGGGCGTCGAAGAACTCGTTGGCGATGAGGAAAAGCGGCGCGTCGGGCAGGGTGTCCACCGTATCGTGCCAGTGCGCATGATGATCGGACAGGCGCTTTGCCTGTTCCTTGCGCAGGGTCGGGGAGGCTTCGACCAGGTGGATCTCCGCCGCATCCTGGAAGCCGGGCACGGCGCGGGTTGCCCGGAGGACGTCGGCCATGAGCGTGCCGCGCCCGGGGCCCAGCTCGGCGAGGGTGAAGGGGTCAGGCGCACCCTGATCGAGCCAGCCTTGCGCGAGGCAGAGGCCGAGCAGTTCGCCGAACATCTGGGAGATTTCCGGCGCGGTGGTGAAATCCCCGGCCGCGCCGAGGGGGTCGCGGGTGGTGTAGTAGCCATGATCCGGGTGCATCAGGCAAGCGGTCATGTAATCCGCCAGCGTCAATGGGCCGGTGGCGGCGATCTGGCGTTTCAGGACTTCGGCGAGCGCCGTCATGGAAAGGCCGCCGAACGGCGCTTGCGCACGGTGGCAATGAAGGCCATCCCGCCGAGGATCATCGGCAGCGTCAGGATCTGACCCATGGTCAGGCCATAGCCGCCGGCATGGAAGGCGAGGCCGAGCGGGTTGCCCTCGGAGACGAACTGCGCATCCGGTTGCCGCACGAATTCCACGAGGAAGCGGGAGAGACCATAGCCTGTGAAGAAGACGGCGGCAGTCAGGCCCGGTGTCTTGAGCGAGCCGCGCAGGACAAGGACGAGAAGGACGAGGCCGAGGACAAGCCCTTCGAGCGTTGCTTCGTAGAGCTGCGACGGGTGGCGGGCACAGATTTCTCCGGCCAGCTGTCCGCAGGCCTGCGCCGCCTCGCCGGGGAACGCAACGCCCCAGGGAAGATCGGTTGGGCGGCCCCAGAGTTCGGCGTTGACGAAGTTGGCCAGACGCCCCAGCAGCAGCCCGACCGGCGTGCCGATCGCGGCGATGTCGGCGGTGGAGGCCAGCGGCACCCGCTGCTTGCGGCAGAACCAAAGGACAGCGGTCATCACGCCGAGAAGCCCGCCATGGAAGGACATACCGCCGGTCCAGACCATCGGGATTTCCAGCGGATGGGAGAGGTAATAGGCGGGTTGATAAAACAGGACATAGCCCAGACGCCCGCCGAGGATGATGCCGAGGATGACGGCGGTCAGCAGGTCCTCGACCTGATTTTCCGTCATCGGGGCGACGTCCCCGGCCCAGAGCTTCGGGCGGCGCACGGCGGCCAGCGCCAGCCGCCAGCCGATCAGGATGCCCGCGATATAGGCCAGCGCGTACCAGCGCAGGGCGAAGGTCATGCCGAAGAGCGTGACGCTGAACAGTTCGGGCGAGAGGTTCGGGAAGGGGATGTAATCCGTCATGCGTCCTGATGTCTCCGGGCGGGGCGGGAAGTCAACCTTGTGACCGACGCCTTTGGAGACCATATAGAAGCGACATGCAACGCCGGAGTTTCCCATGCAGACGCGCAACAAGGTTTTCGAAGACATCTCGCAGCTGATGACCAACGCCATGGGCGTGGCGCAGGGCGCACGGACCGAGGCGGAGAACGCGATGAAGGGGATGCTGGACCGCTGGCTCGCCGATCGCGACTTCGTAACCCGCGAGGAGTTCGACGCGGTGCGCGCGATGGCACAGAAGGCCCGCGAGGAGAACGAGGCACTGAAGGCCCGGCTCGACGCGTTCGAGAAGAAGTAAGGAAGCCGGCAGGGCGCCGCTCGTGGCTGCGCCCCTCGCCCCGCCCACCGGCCCGTGGGCGGCTGCCTCTTGCGTTAGCGCCATCATTGCTGTTTGAAAAGGGATGAGACGGCGATTGGGAGGCGACGGCGATGTATCTCGGACTGGACCTTGGAACCTCTGGACTGCGGGTCCTGCTCGTGGATGCTTCCGGTACGCCGGTTGTCTCCGAAGCGGAAAGCTACGAGGCGAAGCATCCGAAGGCGGGCTGGAGCGAACAGGACCCTGCGGAATGGACGAAGGCGCTCGACCTGGCGATGGCGCGGATCAAGGCCTCGCACGGCGCGCAACTTGCGCAGGTGAAGGGCATCGGTGTCTCCGGCCACATGCATGGCGCGACGCTGCTCGATGCGGGAGGCACGGTCCTGCGTCCCTGCATCCTCTGGAACGACACGCGCAGCTTTGAGGAAGCCGCCCTGCTCGACGACACGCCGGGCGTGCGCGACCTGTCCGGCAACATCGTCTTCCCCGGCTTCACCGCGCCGAAACTGCTCTGGGTGCAAAAGCACGAGCCTGAGATTTTTGCCAAGGTGGCGAAGGTTCTGCTGCCTGCCGCGTACATGAACTTCCACCTGACCGGCGAGACCTTTGCCGACATGAGCGACAGTGCCGGAACGGCCTGGCTCGATGCCGGGCGCCGGGCGTGGTCGGACGATCTGCTGCAAGGCGGGGCGATGACCGAGGCGCAGATGCCGCGGCTCGTGGAGGGCTGCGAGGTTGGCGGGACGCTGAAGAAGGCGCTTGCCGAAGCTTGGGGCATAAAGGGCGAGGTCATCGTCGTGGGCGGCGCGGGCGACAACGCGGCGGCCGCCTGTGGTGTTGGCGCGATGAAGGACGGGCAGGGTTTTGTCTCGCTCGGCACCTCCGGCGTGCTGCTGACCGGGCGCGACGGATATGCTCCCTTACCCGCCTCCGCGGTGCATACCTTCTGCCACGCTGTGCCGGGGCAGTGGTATCAGATGGGGGTGATCCTCGCTGCGACGGACAGCCTGAACTGGCTCTCGCGCGTCACCGGGTCGAAGCCTGCGGAGCTGTCGAAGGAGCTTGGCAGCAGCATTCAAGGCCCGGAGCGGCTGCGCTTCCTGCCCTATCTCTCGGGCGAGCGCACGCCGCACAACGACAGCCATATCCGGGGCGCTTTCCTCAATCTGAGCGTCGAACATGACCGCAAGGCGATGACGCAGGCGGTGATGGAGGGGGTGAGTTTTGCGCTGCGCGACTGTGCCGAGGCCATCGGCCAGACCGGAGCGACGCTTGGCGGTCTCTTGGCTATCGGCGGCGGCGCGGCGTCGCGCTTCTGGCTGGAGACGATTGCCACGGTGCTGAACCTGCCGCTGGACCTGCCTGAAGCCGGGGATTTCGGCGCAGCGCTGGGCGCGGCGCGGCTCGCCATGGTTGGCGCGGGCGGAGGCTCCGTCGAAGAGATCATGACAAGGCCGAGCGTGGCGGGGACGGTGGAGCCGAAGACTGCGCTGGTGGCGGCCTACGAAGACGCTTATCAGGCCTACAAGGCCAGCTATCCGGCGCTCAAGTCCTTGGGCTAAAGCCCGAAACTGCCATATGGGATGAAGCGGACCGGGTCGCCCGGTCCGATCTCCCGTGCGCCATCGTCCAGTTCGACGAGACCGTCGCCCCAGCTCAACCCGGAGATGCGGCCGGAGCCTTCGGACTTGAAGACTTCCGCCTTGCCGTCCCTGACCCTTGCCCGCAGATACTCGCGCCGTCCCGGCTTTTTGCGCTTGGAAAAGGCGGCGGGGACGTCGAAGCCCTGCGGCTGGCTCCAGCCGGTTCCGGCCAACAAGCCCATGGCGGGGCGGGCGAAGATGAGCGTGCAGACGAAGGCGGCGACGGGGTTTCCGGGCAGGCCGAAGACCGGCTTGCCTTGCCAGAGACCGAGCGCAAGCGGACGTCCGGGTTTCAAGGCAATGCGCCATTCCTGCATGGCGCCGGCTTGGCGGAGCAAGGCCGAGACGTGATCCTCGTCGCCTGCGGAAGCGCCGCCGGAGGTGAGGATGAGGTCGGCCTTTTGAGATGCCGCGTCGAGAGTTCGGGCCAACGTCGCCCGGTCGTCCGGCACGCGGCCCATGTCGATGGCCTCGAAGCCGAAGCGGGCCATCATGGCCAGCAGCATGGGGCGGTTCGCGTCGAAGATCTGGCCGGGGGCGGCTTGGGTGCCCGGCTCGATCACCTCGTCGCCGGTGGACAGCACAGCGACCTTGAGTTTTTCCCGGACGGTCAGGGTCGAGAGGCCAACAGAGGCGGCCAAAGCAAGGTCTGCCGGGGTCAGGAGACGCCCGGCTTGCAGGGCAACCGCGCCCTGCGCCATGTCCTCGCCAGCCTTGCGGGTGTTTGCACCGGGCTTGAGGCCGCCGCGAAAGGCGACTTGACCCCCTGAAACGGTGCAATCCTCGTCGAGCACAACGGTATCGACGCCTTCGGGGAGGGCCGCACCGGTGAGCACGCGCAGGGCTTGTCCGGGCGGCACGGAGCCGTCGAAAGGGACGCCAGCGGCGGAGCGGCCTTCGGTCAGGGGGAGGATGACGTCGCCCTCTGCGATACTGGCAAAGGCAAAGCCGTAGCCATCCACGGCGGTGTTTGGCAGCGGCGGGTTGGCGCGCTGTGCAATCGCATCCTCCGCCAGCACCCGGCCCATGGCGTCCCGAAGCGGCACGGTCTCGCTGCCGGTGACGCAGGTCAGGCGCTCCTCGAGCATGGCCAGGGCTTCGTCCACCGGGGTCCAGTCGACACCGGGCGGCAGGGCGAAGCAGTCGTTGCGCAGGGGCGGCGGTTTGAGGCTCACGGCGTCCAGCAAGTCCTTTTCGAAGCCCAGCCCGAGGATCCATCCCTCGACGGGCGCTGTCACCTCCAACATGGCAGCGAGGCGGGCGGGTGCAAGGGCGGAAAGAGCATTCGCCAGCAGCGAGACCTGCACCGCGTCGCGGATGTCACCTCGGCCGGTGGCGGCGCGGACGACCGGGTTGATGAGGCCGGGCCAGATTTCGACGAAGGCAATCGGAGTGGTGAGGGCCTCGAAAGGCCAGACGGAGATATGTCCGGCGAACCGCCGGCGCAGGCGTTCGAGAACCGGCAGGCCCATGAGCACCTGCGAGCCGACCGCCCCGGCGCCGGACAGTTGCCAGCAGGGAAAGCTGCCCTTCGCTTTTGTCTCGCAAAGGCGGTGATCCGGGAAGGGGTTGGCATAACCCTGTTTGGTTCGTGGCAGGTGGGGGATGTCCCGTTTCAGGCCGTTGCCCCAGAAAGGGCCGTTGCCGGGGAAGCGGGCATTGAAGGACGCGGCGAGATCAAAGCGATTGTTGGCTTTCGGGGCGTCCTGAACCTGTGGCTCCAGCCATGACCAGAGGGCAAGCGGATCGTCGCTGCCGGTCATCGCCTGTGCAAAACCGGCGGGGTAGGCGAATGGGAAATCGAAGCCGATCAGCAGGCGCTCGCCAGCCTGCAAGGCGGCATCCATGCGCTCGGCGAGCCAGCCCTCGGCGACCGTGCGATTGCGGCAATACACCGGCTCTTGCCCGGTCTCACCGATCCAGATCGCATCCTTCTTCGGTGTCGGCCCGGCATCGTTTCCACCGGACCAGTCGACCATGACGACCCGGTCCCAGCCGGTCAAAGACCCACGTCCGCGAGGATGAAATCGGCAATCGCCTGCGTATCATTCAGGTCGAAGACCGGCCGGTCGAGGTCGAGCGGCACGTCGGCGCAGACGGCGCGGACGGTCGGATCATCCGTGGCGATCAAAGGATTGCCGGTTTCGGCGCGGAAGGCCTCCACCTTGGGATGCGTGTCCCGTTTGTACCCTTCCACGAGAACCAGATCGACCGGGGCGAGGCGGGCGAGCAGGCTCTCCAGCGTGGCCTCCTCCGCGCCCCGCAACTCGATCATGTGGGCCACGCGGTTGCGCGAGGACAGGATCACCTCCGACGCGCCCGCGACCCGGTGCCGGTGCGAATCCTTGCCCGGATGGTCCACGTCGAAGCTGTGGTGCGCATGCTTGACGGTGCTGACGGTGAAGCCGCGCCCGGTGATCTCGGTCACGAGACGTTCCATCAGGCCGGTCTTGCCCGCGTTTTTCCAGCCGGTCACGCCGTACAGTCTCATAGGAGGTCCTCTGCCCGGGCGAGGTCCTCGGGCGTGTTCACGTTGAAGAAGGGATCGAAGCCATCCGCGGGAAAAAGACACTCGCGGCCGCCGTGCTTCTCGGTCCAGAGAACGACCTTTTTCAGGCCGTAAGTGAGTGCGGTGCGCAGGTCGTCCCGCAGGGCGACAGGCCAGAGGCCGAAGGTCGGGTGGCGGATGAGGCCGGATTTCGACTTTGATTTCGTCTGCGCCTCACCCTTCGTGGCGGCGAGGACGAGGGGGAAGGACTGCCCTTCGGACGCCAGAAGCAGCCGCGGGACAAGGTCGCAGGGGAAGAAAGGCGTGTCGGCGGCGACCGTGACGATGCTCTCGGCGCCTTTGGTGGCGGCCCAGTCGAGACCGGCCAGGACACCGGCGAGCGGGCCGGGGAAGCCCGCGATGCTGTCGGGGATGACGGGAAGCGCGGTGTCGAACCGGCTGGCATCACCATTGGCGTTCAGCGCCATCCCGGCCACCTGCGGTCCGAGCCGATCCGTCACCCGGTCCAGCAAGGTCTGGCCGCCGAGCGTCAGCAACGCCTTGTCTCCGCCACCCATCCGCGTGGCCAGGCCCCCGGCCAGGATCACCCCGAGCGGTTGCTTCACGTCTTGCGCCTTCCGTGCTTGTAGGCCGTGGGCATCAGCGCGGCCATGGGCTGAAAGGCCATGCCGTCGCCGTCGGGCACTGCCACGAGCGCATGCGGCGCGTAGTCGAGCATCAGCTCGCGGCAGGGACCGCAGGGCGGGATGACCTCGCCGCGCCGGTTCACCGCGCCGCAGAAGACCACCGGATCGTCCGGGTCGGTTGCCATGGCCATGCCGATGGCGACAGGTTCGGCGCAGACGGAGGCGCGGGGCAGGGTGCTGTCGAGGTTCAGGCCAATGTACTGTGCGCCCGAGGCGGTCAGCACGACGGAGGCGACGGAATGCCAGTCGCCACGTTGGCGGTCCCTGATGAAGTCCTGCGCGGCGGCGATGGCCTCGCGCATCCGGTTTTCCATGGTGATTTCGTCCTTCATGCCGATGCCCTCGAGTCGCGACCAAATTTCCCCAGGGAAATTTGCAAAAATCTCTTAAGATTTTTTCGCGCCCGGGTCATTCCGCAGCCTTCCGTCCGGAGCGTTTCGATTCCTCCGGGATGCTGTCCGGGTCCACGTCCCAGTCCAGCCGCTCCGCCCCGCTGAGGCAGACGAAGCGTTTGCCGCGCATCCGCCCGATGCAGGTGAGGCCGACCTGCCGGGCGATTTCCACGCCCCAAGCGGTGAAACCGGAGCGGGAGGCGAGCACCGGGATGCCCATCAGCGCGGTTTTGATGACCATCTCCGAGGTCAGCCGCCCGGTGGTGTAGAGGATCTTGTCCTCGGCGGGCACGCCGTTCAGCATCATCCAGCCGGCGATCTTGTCCACCGCGTTGTGCCGTCCGACGTCTTCCATATAGACCAAGGGTTTGTCGCCCTGGCAGAGCACCGTGCCATGGATCGCCCCGGCTTCGAGATAAAGCGAGGGCGTCGTGTTGATCTGGTGTGCCAACGTGTAAAGCCAGGAGGTCTTCACCGGAACGGCAGGCAGCGTCAGCCCCACCAGCCCTTCCATCATGTCGCCAAAGACCGTTCCCACGGCACAGCCGCTGGTGCGGGTCTTTTTCTTCACCTTCTCCTCGTAGGTGGTCTGCGAGGCGGTGCGGACGACGACAACCTCCAGTTCCTCGTCATAGTCGATGCCAGTGATCTCCTCCCCGTCCGCGAGCATCCCCTGGTTGCGCAGGAACCCGACAGCGAGGAACTCGGGGTAATCCCCGATGGTCATGGCCGTAACCACTTCCTGCGCGTTGAGGTAGATCGTCAGGGGTCGTTCCTCGACCACCGAAATGTCCGTCCGCGCGCCGGTGTGGTCGATGCCGGACACGGTGCGCGTCAGGCGGGGTGCCGTCGGGTCAGGGGCGATGATGTAGTCGTCGGGCAATTGCATCCGGCCTTTGATGTCGTGTACGGGCGAAGGGAACACCCCGGAGGTCCAGTGATGGCGCAGAGCCAAGTGATGTCAAGCTATTGGCGCGGTTTGCGCGATGCGACCCCGTTTCTGCTGGTGGTCATCCCCTTTGCCATCCTCTTCGGCGTCATCGCCACGGAGGCCGGGCTGACGGTGTTCGAAACGCTCAGCTTCTCCGTCGTGGTCATTGCGGGCGCGGCGCAGTTCACCGCAATCCAGCTGATGACCGACAATGCGCCGACCATCGTCGTGCTGGTTTCGGCGCTGGCGGTGAACCTGCGCATGGCGATGTACTCGGCCTCCATCACGCCGCACCTCGGGCCGCTGCCGTTCTGGAAGCGGGCGATCGTCGGGTACTTCCTCGTCGACCAGACCTATGCCGCGTCCATGCTGGAGTTCGAGCGGCAGCCGCAGATGAGCCTGGTCGAGAAATTCGGCTACTTCCTCGGCGTCGCGACGCCGGTCTGCATCCCGTGGTACTTCGCGACACTCGCCGGCGCGTACATGGGCAACATCATCCCGTCGAACCTCGGTCTCGACATGGTGCTGCCGATTGCTTTCCTCGCCATGCTCGGCCCGGCCCTGCGCACCCGGGCGCACATCCTCGCGGCGTTTGCGGCGACGGGGCTGGCGCTGGCCTTTGTCTGGGTGCCCTACAACCTCGGGCTCATCCTCGCCGGAATCGGCGGCATGATGGTCGGAGCGGAAGCGGAGCGGAGGGCGGCACAATGATCGACAAGTCGCACCTGTGGATCGTGATTTTCGTCATGGGCCTCGGCTCGTTCGGCCTGCGGTTTGTCTTTCTCGGGATTGTCGGCGACCGCGCGATGCCGGAATGGCTGCTGCGGCACCTGCGTTATACCGCTGTTGCGATCATGCCGGCGTTGGTCGCGCCGCTGGTGCTCTGGCCCGCGGCGACCGGGGGCGAGCCCGATCCGCTGCGCCTTGCCGCGGCGGGTATCGCCCTTGCGGCGGCCTATGTCCGCAAGAGCGTGTATGCCGGGATGATCGCCGGGGCGCTGGTGATGGTGGCGGGCGCTTACTGGCCGGCCTGACCCTGGGCCCGGAGCGCCGCCTGCTCGGCTTCGAATTGCGCGATGGCGATGCCCTTGTCGTCCGCGTCGTTCTCGTAGAGCGCACGGTCGGTCACACCCGGGAAGCGGGCGAACTGATCGGCCAGCTTGTTGGGATACCATGTCGTGGAGATCGACTGGAAGCCGGGCAGCTTCTGCAGCAGCTCCGACGTCGAGGCAGCGCATCGGGCCTGCGCGACCGGGCCGGACTGCTGGGCGAGGCGCAGGGCCATTTCCGCGACCTCGGGCGAGACCTGGATGGTCTGGATGCGGACGTGATAGGTCTTGCGGGCGTGGGCGCGCTCGTAGAAGTCCTTGACCCGTGGCGTGATGCCGTAGAGTACGTCGCCGATCTCCGGCACTGCGCTCAGGCGCACCGAACCCGCCGGATCGAACACCACGCGCTGCGAAGCGTTGATCATCAGGCTGGTATGCGCGCCGGAGCCGGAGCGGTTGTTGATCATGGTGTAGAGCGTCAGGGACGGCGGGCCGTCGTGGCGATAGGCGGCCGCGGCCACCTGTTCCGGCGTCGAATCGACGCCGGAGGTGTTCTCGGCACAGCCAGCCAGCGACAGGGCGGCAAGCCCAGCCAGGATAATGGCGCGCAAACCCATGTGCACCCCCTCCGGTTCAGATGGATTGGACGGCGAGGCGACCGGCAGGCCGCCTGCGGCTTCAGGAGTTGAACACTGCCATGAAGATGACGAGGCAGAGAATCACGATCACCGTACGGATCACGAAGGTGATGAAGCCCTCGAAGGTCTTTTCCTGAACGGTGATGTCCATCGAACCGTGCTTGTGTTCAGCCATTTTTGCAGTCCTGTATTAGCGTTCGCAAACGCGTTTATCGTATTTCGTCAGCCCTGTCACGGCGGCAATCGGGCGCAAATGTCGCGGGTCAGGACGCGCCGAGTTCCTTCGCCAGCAGGAAGCCGATGCGGCGCGGCGCCTCCTGCTCGACCTCCTTGGGCATCGCCCGCAGGATCACCGACAGCTGGCTGACGTGCTGGATCAACTGCGTGCGCACCCCGGCTGCGTCTGAGCCGTAGAAGGTCACGATGTCCGGGTCGAAGTAGCCGAGTCCCTCGATCCGCAGCACACCCGCCTCCGCGCCGACGAACCCCATGGCGACCTCCTGATCGCCGTCGAGCTGTTTCTCGAAGGCCTGGATATAGAGCACCAGCCGCTCATAGGCCCATTCGGCAGGGCTTTTCTGCTCGACGGGTTTTTGCGTGACCGCCTCGGGCAGCGGCTCCGCGTTGGCGGTGCCTTCCGTGCGGACCTCGATCCGGCGCGGCAGGACCGAATCCTCATGCGCTTCGGCGGTGGTGGCGATGCGGTCATCCATGGGCATGGCTCAGTCGAAGGTCCCGGCAACCCGGCCCAGCAGCATGAAGGCGCGGGCGGAGCGTGTGCCGCCGAATTCGGTGATCTCGGCGTCGGAGGCGTTCGGCTCGAAGGCGGCGAAGCTCTTGTCGAAGCGGCGCAGGAAATGGTGCGCGGCATCGCGGAAGATCGGGTCCTGTTTCATCCGTCCGGCGGCCAGCGCCAGCGAGGAGCGGTCGCGCACGCCGCCCAGCGGCGCGATGGCGCGCCCTCGGGTGCCCTGCGCAAAGGTGCGCCAGACTTCGGGGCGGGCGAGATCGGGGCGCAGGTCGTCCATGTAGATGCCGTCCTGGCTGAGCAGCGTCAGGATGTCCTGCGCAGCCTGGATCAGGTGGGCCGCGTTGCGGTCCTTGAGGGCGCGGCGCAGGGCGGCGAAGCCCTCCTTGTCCTCGGCAGTCTCCGGGAAGTTCAGCGCACGTATGAAATCCTCGTTCGACAGCGGCGGCTGCAGCGCCTCCGCGGGCGTGCCGAGCGACAGCGCGGGCTGGTCGTCCGGTTCCTGCGCGGTCACCTGGGCGGCATGGCCGGTGTCTGCAAGCCGGGCGGATCCGACCATCGCCAGCGTGGCTTCGAGTTTCTTCTGTGCGGCGGCGATTTCGTCGAGTCGCTTGATCAGCGTCGGATGGGGCGGATCGTTCCGGCCTTTCTGGGCCTGGCTGACATAGGCCTGGCGGATCGCGTCGATGGCCGCCTGCAGGCGGGCACTCTCGGTTCGCATGACGCGGGCGGACCGGGCCGACAGCGCCGCGACCCAGATCAGGGCCACGGGCATGACGATGATCATGAAGGACAGCAGAAAGCGCAGGCCCGCGCCGTCCGAAACCGATCCGAACAGGAAATAGCCGCCGGACAGCAGCACCCAGATCACCGTCGCGGCCAGCGCGGCGATTTCCACGCTGGTCACCGGCTCGGCATCGCTGCGGTCATAGAGCCCCGGCGGGGTCGGTTTGGCTGTGCTTTTCTCGTCGGACATGGGCCGGAGGTCACTTGTACTCGATGGAAAGGATCTCGTAGCTCTTTTCGCCGCCGGGTGTGCGGACTTCGACGCTGTCGCCCTCGTCCTTGCCGATCAGGGCGCGGGCGATGGGCGATTTCACGTTGAGCAGGCCCTTCTCGATGTTGGCCTCGTGTTCTCCGACGATCTGCCAGACCTTTTCCTCGTCGGTGTCCTCGTCGACGACCGTCACGGTTGCGCCGAACTTCACCGAGCCGGAGAGGCTTTTCGGGTCGATGACTTCGCACAGCCCGAGGATGCCTTCGAGCTCCTGGATGCGGCCTTCGATGAAGCCCTGCTTTTCCCGTGCCGAATGGTACTCGGCGTTTTCCTTCAGGTCGCCCAGTTCGCGCGCCTCGGCAATCGCCTGGATGACGGCGGGGCGCTCTTCGGACTTGAGCTTTTTCAATTCGACTTCGAGCGCGGTGAAGCCCGCGCGGGTGATCAGTATCTTTTCCATGGGGTCGTTCCAGTCTCTTGTCGTGCTTCGGCCGACCAAGCCGTGCACCTTTGGCGTGTCTGTCTCAGAATGGCAATCGCAGCCGTCCAGTGCAACACCGCCGCGAAAAAGTCCAGTATTTGTGACGGCCGGGTCAGTTGACCGGATCGTCAGGCATGCAGCCTGTTCCGCCGATGCCGTCATCGGACGCGGGGCATGTCTCCGGCGCGGCGGCGGGCTCGTCCATGACAACCACCGGCTCGACCTGCGGTTCCGCGCAGGCGGTGAGCATCGTCAGAACGGCAAGCAGGGCCAGCGGCGCCCTCATGTGTGCCGCTCCGCGGTGTGGAACAGGTACGCGCCGGCACGCAGGCGGTGCGATCCGCCGGTCGGGCTCAAGTCCTTCATGGCTTTTGCCTTCTGGTTCAAGGTTTTGAGCAAGTCGGTCTGGCCTGCCCGGAAATCGGCTTCCAGCGAGTCTACCTGCTCTTGCGTCAAACCGCGATAGTGCAGGGCCCGTTCGAACAGCGGCTCTCCGCCGAGGACGTTGCGGGTGGCGGCGGCGAGGTGATCGCCGACGTTGTTGGCAAGGTATCCCAGCTGATCGTCGCTGCCGCCCGGGGGCAGGTAGGCTGTCTGCAAGAGGGTGACTTCGCTTTCATCGGCCGAAAGCGCCACGGTGCCGGCATCCAGAAGCGTGTCCAGCATGGCGCGCGGGTGCACGTCCTGCCGGATGGCGCGCGCAAGCGAGTCGAAGGAGGGTGCCTCGCCGGTGCGGGGCAGGGGGATTGCCTCCCCTTGCGCGGCATAGGCGGGATCGGTTTGCCAGAGCGAGACGAGGCGGGTCAGCGGGTGAACCTTGCCGGGTTTGGGTTCGAAGGAGCGCAGCCGGGCCACGTCGCGCCTATGCAATCCGGTCATCACCGACAGGCGGCTGTCGGTGATCTTCCCGTCGGCAAGGTCGGTGGCTGCGCGGACGTAGTGGCCCTTCAAACGTTCGGCCAGATCGGAGAACGGGACATTGCGGGCCACCATCAGGCGGGCAAGGGCGGCGAGGAGGGGATCGAGCAGGCTCAGCATGATGTGAAAAATGCACATTTTCATTGACGAAGGCAAGGCGATGTGAGAAATGTGCAAAAAGCACATTATCTGGGAGATTCGGTCATGCCGCTTCGTTCGTTCAAATTTACTGCCTCCTGTCTCGCCCTGTCCCTGGTTCTGGCCGCCTGTTCGGAGGCGCCGGTCGAGCCTGTGGTGATGATGGAACCCGTCGCCGACGCGGCATCGGAATCGGTGCCGTCGAGCCTTGGCGGAACGGGCGTGCGGGCCGGTGTCGTGACGGCTGGCGACATCGACGACACACGCAACCTCGCCAGCTTCCTGCGCTACCAGAAGAAGGCGGCCCGCGAGACGCGCCTTCCGACGGTTAACGCCACGCCTTTGGCGTTCCAGGTGGTCGATGCGGCAGGGAAACCGGCTCCAGGCGTGGCCTACACCCTGCGCCGCCCCGGCGGGGCGGAACCAGTGGTCAGCGGATATACGGGCGTCGACGGCTACGTGACCGTGTTCGGGGCGCGGCAAAACCGGATGGAACTGAGGCTGTTCTCGAAAGGCGAGGAGGTCGCGCGGGACACCGTCAGCGCGGGCAAGGCGCGCCAGACGGTTCAGGTGCCGGTGTCGTCCACATGGCAGCCTGAGTTCCTCGACCTCGTGTTCGTTTTCGACACCACGGGCAGCATGGGTGACGAGCTCAAATGGCTGACCACCGAGTTCCGGAGCATCGTCAGCGCGGCGAAACAGGCAGCGCCCGGGGTGAACATGCGCTTCGGCCTGATCGCCTATCGGGACCAAGGGGACGAGTATGTCACGCGGGATTTCGGGTTCACGAAGAGCGCGGGCACCATGCAAGGCTGGCTCTCCGGCCTGAACGCGGATGGCGGGGGCGATTACCCCGAAGCATCCGACCGGGCATTGGCAGCGGCGGCGCAGCTCGACTGGCGCAGGGGCAAGGGCGAGCGGATCGTCTTCCACGTCGCGGATGCGCCCGCCCATGACGACCGTGCGAAGGCTTACCTGAACGCGGCGGAGCACCTGGCGGGCAAGGGCGTGCAGATCTTCGGCCTCGGCGCGAGCGGCACCGGGACGGAGGCGGAATTCCTGATGCGGCAGGCGGCGCTGGTCAGCGAGGGGCGATATCTGTTCCTGACCGATGACAGCGGTGTCGGCCTGTCGCACGAGGAGCCGACGATCTCCTGTTACCGGGTGACGGCGCTAAAGGACCTGCTTGTCCGGGTTCTGCGCTCGGAACTGAGCGGCCTGCGACAGGAGGCGTCCAAAGGCGCGGTCATCCGCAGCGTCGGCAACTACCGGGCGGGCGTTTGCGCCGAATGATGGCGACCCCGGGGACAAAGGCGCAAAAAGCACCGGCAATAGGTCGCAGACGGGGTCCGTAACGCCGTGTCGTGATTGACCCTTGCTGCGCTGCCGCGCTAATCATGCGCGAAACAAAATTTCCAAGTCCCCCGGGGAAGGAGCCGCCATGAGCGACGTGACGCGCGAGTCGATGGAATATGATGTTGTGATCGTGGGGGCGGGGCCGGCCGGCCTCTCCGCCGCGATCCGACTCAAGCAGATCGACGCCGATCTGAACGTGGTGGTTCTGGAAAAGGGCTCCGAAGTCGGGGCACACATCCTCTCCGGCGCGGTTCTGGATCCCTGCGGTCTCGACAAGCTGATCCCGGACTGGAAGGAAAAGGGTGCGCCACTCAACGTGCCGGTGACCGAGGACCAGTTCTACATGCTCGGCGAGGCCGGTCAGGTGAAGATCCCCAACTTCCCGATGCCGCCGCTGATGAACAACCACGGCAATTACATCGTGTCGATGGGCAACGTCTGCCGCTGGATGGCAGAGCAGGCAGAGGCGCTCGGCGTCGAGATTTTCCCGGGCATGGCCTGCTCCGAGCTGGTTTATGGCGAGCACGGCACCATCACCGGCGTCGTCGCGGGTGAGTTCGGCAAGAATGCCGACGGCACGCCTGGCGATGGCTACGAGCCGGGCATGGAGCTGCTGGGCAAATATGTCTTCCTGAGCGAGGGTGTGCGGGGCAGCCTGTCGAAGCAGGTGATCGAGAAATACGGTCTTTCGGACGGCAAGGAGCCGCAGAAATTCGGCATCGGCATGAAGGAAATCTGGGAGGTCGATCCCAAGAAACACCGCCTCGGCCGCGTGACCCACACCATGGGCTGGCCGCTGGGGTCGAATGCCGGGGGCGGGTCTTTCGTCTATCACCTCGAGAACAATCAGGTCTACGTCGGTTTCGTCGTGCACCTGAACTACGAGAACCCTTATCTCTATCCCTACATGGAATTCCAGCGGTTCAAGCACCACCCGATCGTCGCGGACCTGCTGGAGGGCGGCAAGCGGATCGCCTACGGGGCGCGGGCGATCTCCGAGGGCGGTTACCAGTCGATGCCGCAGATGGTCGCCCCGGGCGTGGCGCTGCTCGGCTGCTCGGTCGGCATGGTCAACGTGCCGCGCATCAAGGGCAACCATAACGCCATGCTGTCCGGCATTGCCGCCGCCGAAGCCGCCGCCAAGGCAATAAAGGCGGGCCGGGCGCAGGACGAGCTGCACGACTACGAGGAAGAAGTCCGCACCGGCGCCATCGGCAAGGACCTCAAGAAGGTGCGCAACGTCAAGCCGTTGTGGTCCAGGTATGGGCTGACCGCGAGCTTGATGCTCGGCGGCTTCGACATGTGGACCAACACGCTCGGGTTCTCGCTTCTCGGCACGCTGAAGCACGGCAAGACCGACGCGGAGGCCACGAAGATGGCCGCCAGCTGCAAGCCGATCGACTATCCCAAGCCCGATGGCAAGCTGTCCTTCGACCGGCTGACCAACGTGTCCTTCTCGTTCACCAACCACGAGGAAAGCCAGCCCGCGCACCTGCAGTTGAAGGACAAGCACGTTCCCATCGCCATCAACCTGCCGAAATACGCGGAACCGGCGCAACGGTACTGCCCGGCAGGGGTTTACGAGGTGGTGGAAAAGGACGGTGGGCCGGAGTTCGTGATCAACTTCCAGAACTGCGTGCACTGCAAGACCTGCGACATCAAGGACCCGTCCCAGAACATCAACTGGACGGTTCCGCAGGGCGGTGACGGGCCGAACTATCCGAACATGTAAGGCCGTAACCGGGATTTAACGAATTTTTGCCAGGCTCGCTCCGTTCAGAACGGGGCGAGCCTTTCTCATGTTGCAGGAGCGGAGCGACCGCTGGCCAAGCGCCTGGATGATGGAGCTGTTGACCGGCTCCCGGTCGTTTCATGTGCGCGTCCGCAACGTCAGTGCGACGGGGCTGCGGTTCACGGGCGTCAGACCACCGCGGGTGGGCGTGAAGGTCGCCTTCTACGCGATGGGCCGCAAGGTACAGGCTCGCATCGTCCGCTGCGAAGCCGACGGCGGCGCGTTGCAGTTCCGCCACCCGCTCACACCTGCACAATTGGCCAACCTTCGGCAGTTTCGCGACGACACCGGCTGACCGCGTGGCACCGGGTGCCCGGCCGGGATTTCGGCACTGTACAAAATCCTTTGCGATGTGGAGCGCGATGATTATGGTATTGCAAAATTCTTGTTCCGGTTCGGGGGAGCCATGTTCAAAAAGACCATTCTGGCGGCGTTTGCCGCGGTGTCGCTGACAGGCACAGCAGAGGCGGCGACGCTCTACTTCAACAACTTCGACGGCTATGGCTATCCCGGGACGACCACTGTCGGCACGTCGGTGGGCGGGTTCAAGCTGCTGCAGGGTAATCTGGGCGTTGCAGGCTGCGCGGCGGGGCCGAGCCAGCCCTGTCTGGTGATCGGCGACAGCACCAATGCCGCCGCCGCAGAGACGGATGTGACCTTCGGCTTCATGGCGGGCGAGTCTTACACGCTGAGTTTCATGACACGCCTCATTGAAAACGGCACGACCTTCACCGTGACGGTCGGCAGCTACCTCTCGGAATTCGTTGCGACGGCGACGTCGGGTCAGACGCATGTCTTCACCTTCACGCCGGGCACGACAGGCTTTGCCACGATCGGCTTCTCCCGTGGTGGTGGGCAACCCTATTTCGGACCTTACTTCGACGATGTGAGCCTGACCGGCCCGGAATTCGTCACCTCGGAGGTGCCGCTCCCGGCGACGCTTCCCTTGATGGCACTGGGCCTTGGCGGGTTGCTCGCTGCTCGGCGGCGCAAGAGCTGACCGGCGTTCCCGGCGCGGCGCTTACGGAAATCGTAACCTGTTCCGAACAAGTGTGGTCTGCGGAAACGTGACCGCAGCCTGCTTGTCATGCGCGGGTCCACGCCCTACGCTTGCCGCCACGCGCAGGGCGCATCAGATAATCAACGGAGTGCAGCAAACCATGGCTTTGAGAAACGTGATCCGTGCAGGGGTCTTGATTGCGGCCGTGGCGGGGGCGTATCCGGCTCTCGCGAACGGTGTATCGGGTGACTATCTCGCGGGACGTCAGGCCAGCTTCACCGGGGATTTCAAGGCAGCGGCAAAATACTACGGCCGTGCCATCCTGTTCGATCCGAAGAAGCCGGAATTGCTGGAGCGGGCCTTGCTCGCCAACATCTCGCTCGGAGAGATCGAGAAAGCCGCAGGCCTCGCGGACAAGTTGGCTGCCGAAGGGCAGGCCAGCCAGTTGGCGCAAATGACACAGGTTGCGCGCGACGCCAAGGCAGAGAACTTCGCGGCGGTTCTGAAGGCCATCGAGGAAGAGCGCGGTCTCGGCCCGCTGGCCGACGGTCTTGCAAAGGCGTGGTCACAACTCGGGACCGGCGACATGAGCGCCGCCCTGGTGGCTTTCGACGAGGTCGGAAAGGTACAGGGTCTCGGCCCGTTCGCCAGCTATCACAAGGCTTTGGCGCTCGCCTCTGTCGGCGATTTCGAAAGCGCAGAGGCAATCTTCGCGGACGAGAACCCAGGCGGCATGGGCATGACCCGGCGCGGGGTCATGTCCCGCGTCGAAATCCTCAGCCAGCTTGACCGGAACACCGAGGCGCTGGCGCTTCTGGATACGGCTTTCGGCGCGGATCTCGACCCCGGCCTCGACCGGATGCGCGCGGCGCTGGAGGCAGGCGAAACGCTGCCCTTCACCCACGTCAACTCAGCCCGGGATGGCCTCGCCGAGGTCTTCTTTACCCTGGGAAGTGCGCTGGCGAGCGAGAACAACGGCGACCTGACCCTGGTCTACTCGCGGCTGGCCGAATACCTGCGCCCGGATCACGTGGATGCGATCCTGCTATCGGCGGAACTGCTTGACGGCATGGAACAATACGATCTCGCCATCGAAACCTACGCGCGGGTGCCACGCGACGATATGGCGTTCCACGCCGCCGAAATGGGCCGGGCGGAGGCCCTGCGCGCGGAGGGAAACCTGGAAGGCGCCGCAGAGGTGTTGAAGGCGCTGAGCGAGAGCCATCCGGAACTGCCGGTGGTGCATTCCGCCTATGCCGACCTGATGCGCCAGATGGAGCGGTTCGATGAGGCCATTACCGGTTATACCAAGGCACTCGACGGCTTCTCGGAGATCGGCGAACGGCAGTGGTTCCTCTACTACGCCCGGGGTATCTGCAACGAGCGTGCGGACCATTGGGACGCGGCGGAGGCGGACTTCCGCAAGGCTCTGGAACTCAGCCCGGAGCAGCCCAACGTTCTGAACTATCTCGGCTATTCTCTCGTGGAGAAGAAGGAGAAGCTGGACGAGGCGCTTGACATGATCGAGCGCGCCGTGGCGGCGCAACCGAATTCCGGCTACATTGTCGACAGCCTCGGATGGGTGCTGTACCGCCTTGGCCGCTACGAGGAGGCGGTCTCGCCGATGGAACGTGCGGCCGAGTTGATGCCGATCGACCCGATCGTCAACGACCACCTCGGCGATGTCTACTGGTCCGTCGGCCGCAAGATGGAGGCGCAGTTCATGTGGAAGCGGGCGCTGTCCTTCGTCGACTGGGAGGATGCCTCCGAAGAGGCGAACCCGGAACGCATCAAGCGCAAGATCGAAGTCGGTCTGGACAAGGTCCTTGCCGAAGAGGGTGCGCCGCCGCTGCGGGTTGCGGATGACCCGAACTGAGGCTTTTGCCCCGGCAAAGATCAACCTCACCCTGCACGTGACCGGCCGCCGGACGGACGGGTATCACCTGCTCGACTCGCTGGTGGTCTTTGCCGATGTGGGGGATGTGGTCCGCGTGGCGCCGTCCGGGAGCCTGTCCCTGTCGGTCAGCGGCCCGATGGCAGCTGGAGTGCCGACCGATGGCAGCAACCTCGTGATGCGCGCGGCGTCAGCGTTCGGCGTGCCGGTCTCCCTCGACCTCGAAAAGCACCTTCCGGTGGCGGCGGGGATCGGCGGCGGCTCCTCCGATGCGGCGGCGACGTTGAAGGCCATCGCCGGGGTCACGGGTCTGGCCCTTCCGCTCGACCCGCTGTCCCTGGGCGCGGATGTGCCGGTCTGCATGGTCGGGAGCGCGGCGCGGATGGGGGGAATCGGGGAGAAGGTCTTGCCGGTCTCCCTTCCGGACCTGCACGCGGTGCTCGTCAATCCGGGCATGGGTGTATTTACGCCTTCGGTCTTCAAGGCGATGGACTGCCGGAATAATCCCGCGATGGACACCATCCCGGTGGGGGCGGATGCGGCACATTTCATCCGTTGGTTGAGGGATCAACGCAACGATCTCGAAGCCGCGGCGGTGCGGCTGCAACCGGTGATCGGCACGGTCCTCGGCGCGTTGCACCGGCTCGGCACCGCGCGCCTCATCCGCATGTCCGGTTCCGGCGCCACCTGCTTTGCGCTGTTCGACAGCCGAATGGACGCCGAGGTGCAGGCGGACATCCTGGCCGACCGGCATCCGGACTGGTGGGTTCGGGCCTGCACCCTGCGCTGAGCGGTCAACGCTCCGCCTGGATGCTCTCCAGATACTCCAGCAGCGCCACCAGTTTGCGCGGTGTCGGCGTCTGGATGCCGTCGCCAGAGTCGAAGGGTACGAGGTCGCCCTCAAGCAGGACACCGAATTCCGGCATTCCCGGTCCGGTCATCGTCTTCGATCGGGCATAGCCGTCGATGATCGACATGATCTTCGCCCGGGGGAAGGTGTCGCCATGGCGTACCTTGATCAGGGTCAGGTTCTTCGGTGGCTTTGCCATGGCGCGGGCCATCTCGCCGTTGCCCGTTGCATCGGCGCCATGACAAACGGCGCAATTCGCCATGAACAGAGCCCGCCCGTCCTGCGGTCCCGGCATGACGTTGTTGTCCTGGCAGGCACCCAGCAGCGCCACTCCCAGCATGGCCATCGCGATCTTGTGCATCTGTTGTCCCCTGTCTCGATTTCTGTCCTTGGTCGCAAGGGCTGCAGGCCAAGGCAAGCGCTATTGCTGAATGCTCACCAGATAGTCCACCACCGCGATCAGCGGCGCGGGTGTGGCGATCGTCGTGCCGTCCGCAGCGGTCCACTCCACGGTTGCGCCCGATAACTCCGGCCCGAATTCCGGCATCAGGCCGAGATGATGGCGCCCGGGATAGCCGTAGATCTGCGTCATGACGGCCTCATGGGGAAAGGTTCCGCCGTTGCGTTCCGCGAGTCGGGTCAGGTCCGCCGGTGCGACGGGCAGTTCCGCGGCCAGCGGCCCGTGACCCTGCGCCCGGTGGCCGTGGCAACTGGCACACCGGGTCTCGAACAGGGCCTTGCCCGGTTGCGTGTGGTCCTGCGTCTGCTGACAGGCGGCCAGAAGTCCGAGAAAGGCGATTGCGGCGGGCTTCACGATCTTGCTCCTGTCCGGTTTGCCGGTCCAGTCTACGGACTTTGCGAAATCGCGGCATGATCTGAATCATTCCATGGTGACAGGCTCTTGTGTCCCGGGCATTGTGCCGGGGTGGGGAGGAACGGGAATGCTGGACTGTGCCGCGGCGCAAGCGCTGCTCGAAGAAAACTTTGCCGATTGGGTGCAGGCTCTGCAGCCGCGTATCACGGCAATCGGCCCAGGGGGCGCGACTCTGGAGATTCCGATCACCCCGGCGATTGCCCGGGTCGGCGGGATCGTCTGCGGTCAGGCGCTTGCGACGCTGGCGGACACTTCCATGGTCTTTGCCTGCGCCGGGCATTTCGGTGACTTCAAGCTGGTGGCGACGACGAACCTCGAAACCCGCTTTCTGAGTGCCGCGCGGGGCGAGGCCGTGCGGTGCGAGGCGCGGGTGATCCGTGCGGGCCGTGCCCTGATCTTTGCCGAAGCCCGTCTGACGGCGCAACCGGACGGCAAGGCTGTCGCTGCCGCCAGCGCAACGTTTTTCCTGCCATAGGAGCTCCGGAATGGCCCAATATGCCCTGATCATGCTGCTGGCCGGTGTCGGTATCCCCATTCTCGCGGCGCTCAACGCGGCGCTTGGCGTGCGGTTGGGCTCGCCGATTGCGGCGGCAATGATCCTGTTCTTCGTGGCGGTGGCGGCCTCCGGCTCGGTCTGGGTGGTCACCGGCGGCGGCGGCCTTGCGCAACTGCGCAGCGTGCCGAAGCACTTGTTTCTCGGCGGCCTGCTGGTCGCGTTCTACGTGCTGTCGGTCACCTTCATCGCGCCGCGCTTCGGCGTCGGCAACGCGGTGTTTTTCGTGCTCATAGGGCAATTGATCAGCGCTGCCGCCATCGACCATTTCGGCCTTTTCGGAGCACGGCTCAGCCCGCTGACCCTGACAAGGGCAACGGGCATCGCGGTGATGGCGCTGGGGGTCTGGATCACGCAGCGGGCCTGAGGCCCGTCAGGTGGCCGGGGTCACGTCCAGGAAGCTGATGAGGGACGCATCGACCGGGGCATTCAGGCCGGCAAGCAGGACCACCGTGCCGTTGGAGAAGCTGACCACGAGGCCGCTGCTGCTGACCGACTGGCTGGTGACCGTGGGGGCGACGCCGCCGGTATATTCGACCACGAGCATGTCCTGCGCCGTGTCGAAATCGGTGATCTGGGCGATCCCGTCCACGTGGAAGCTGTCCGCTCCGCTGCCGCCGGTGCCGAAATCGCCTTCGCCGAGGTAGAGGGTATCGTCGCCGGTCTGCCCGTCGAGAACATCGCCGGTACCGTCGTCGCCGCTTTGGCTGCCGCCGTCCAGCACGTCGTCGCCGAGGCCGCCGTTGATGGTGTCGGAGCCTGCTCCACCGAGGATGCTGTCGTCGTCGGCACCGCCGTCGATGGAATCGTCACCGTCGCCACCGAGCAGGAAATCGCTGCCGTCGCCGCC
Source organism: Tropicibacter sp. S64 (assembly GCF_049803835.1). Classification (NCBI taxonomy): domain Bacteria; kingdom Pseudomonadati; phylum Pseudomonadota; class Alphaproteobacteria; order Rhodobacterales; family Roseobacteraceae; genus Tropicibacter; species Tropicibacter sp. S64. The sequence goes on from NZ_JBNAGK010000010.1 coordinate 234,258, forward strand.
GACGATGTTGTCCGCGCCTTCGGATCCGAGGATCGTGTCGTTTCCGATGCCACCGTTCAGCGTATCGCTGCCCGTGCCGCCGTCGACACCATCGCTGCCTTCGCCGGCTTCGACAATGTCGTCTCCCGGACCGGCGAAAATGGTCTCCGAATTGGCCGTGCCGGTCAGAGTGTCATTGCCGGTCGTCCCGGTGATCGTATCGCTGCCTGTGCTCGTGGTGTCCTCGCCCGGCGTTTCGGGTTGGAGGCCGTCGTCCTCCGAAATCGGCACATCGGGCTCTGCGGTATCCGCCAGATCGGCGGGATCGGCGGCGGTCAGGTCCGTTTCCTCGACGCCGAGGAACAGACCCTGCAGGGTCGGATCGTTGGTTTCTTCGGTGTCCGGGCCGGTTTCGTCCGGGCTGGTTTCGTCGTCATCGTCGGAGTCGCCACCGGAGACCGAGACCGCGGCAAACGGGAGAAGTCCGAGCAAAAGAAGAATCAGTTCAAGACCCATGGCGTACCCTCGCATCTGACGTGGTTAACTACGGTATACGCGAAATTCGGTGAAAATCTGTCTCGAATGCGCAAAAACAGTGTTTCCCTTTCGCGCCTGGGTTGTTCAGGCTTCCGTAAGATGCCCGTCTTCCAGCCGCAGGATACGGTCCATGCGCCCGGCCAGTTCGAGATTGTGCGTGGCGATCAGCGCCGAAAGGCCGGTGTCGCGCACGAGGGTCACAAGGGCGTCGAAGACCCGGTCCGAGGTGGCGGGATCGAGGTTGCCGGTCGGCTCATCCGCCAGCAGCAGCTTTGGGGTGTTGGCCATGGCGCGGCAGAAGGCGACCCGCTGCTGTTCTCCGCCGGACATGGCCGCCGGGCGGTGTCCGGCGCGTTCCCCGATGCCGACGCTGTTCAGCAGGCTTCGGGCGCGATCCTCGGCGGTGGCGCGGGCAGTGCCGTTGGCCAATTGCGGCAGCACGATGTTTTCCAGTGCGGTGAACTCGGGCAGCAGGTGGTGGAACTGGTAGACGAAGCCGACACTGTCGCGGCGCACGGCGGTGCGGCGGCGGTCCGGCTTGTCTTGCAAGGCCTCGCCCGCGATCTCGACCGTTCCCGCGTCGGCGATGTCGAGCAGGCCGGCGATGTGCAGCAAGGTCGACTTGCCCGCGCCGGAGGGGGCGACAAGTGCGACGATTTCGCCGCGCCGCACGGACAGATCTGCCCCGCGCAGTACGTGGACCTCGCCTGGCTCGCCCTTCTTGTAGACCTTCTGGACGCCCGCAAGGCGCAGCACCGGATCACTCATACCGCAGCGCCTCCACCGGGTTCAGCCGCGCCGCGCGGCGGGCCGGGAAGATCGTCACGACAAAGGACAGGATCAGCGACAGCAGAACGGTCCTGGCAAGGTCCGGCAGGCGCACTTCGGCTGGCGGAAAGAAGAAGCCCTGGTTTTCGAGACTGGCGCGGTTGCTGCCGGTGATGACGTCCACGATGCCGTAGATGCTCTCGATGTTCATCGCAAAGAGGATGCCGAGCAGGACGCCCAGCACGGTGCCGATCACCCCGATCGACGCCCCCACGATCAGGAAGATGCGCAGGATCGACCCTTCGGTCAGACCCATGGTGCGCAGGATGCCGATGTCGCCGCCCTTGTTCTTGACCAGCATGATAAGGCCGGAGGTGATGTTCATGGTCGCAATCAGGATCAGGATTGCCAGCAGGATGAACAGCGCGTCGTCCTGCATGGCAATCGCCTGCAGCGCCGCGCCGGAGGCATCCTGCCACGACCAGATCAGAGCCCCCGGACCGGCGGCCATGCCGATCGCCTGCGTGTAGGATTCCACGTTTTCGGGATTGGCGACGGTGACTTCAAGCTCGTCCGCCGCCCCTTCGCGGTTGAAGTAAAGCTGCGCCTCCTCGAAAGGCATGTAGACGCGGGTGCGGTCGATGTCGTACCGCCCGGCGCTGAAGATGTAGGTGACCTCGTAACTCTTGACGCGGGGGCTGACGCCAAAAGCGGTTTTCACCCCGTTGGGCGAGATCAGCTTGACCTGATCGCCAAGCCCGACGCCCAGAGTCATCGCCACGCCGGAGCCGATGGCGATGCCGTTGGCGAACTCGTCCAGATCGCCGCGCCGCTTCTCGGGGTCGGCCACGCTCGGGATGGCCTTCAGATCGATTTCGGCGATGCCAAAGACCTCGACACCCGCGTTCCGGTTGTTGGCGGTCGCCATGACCTGCCCTTTGACCAGCGGGGCCACGCGGGTGATACCCGGTACCTCCGCCACGCGGGCGGCCATTTCGTCATGGTCGGGCAGGACGCGCGTGGCCTGACCGTTCTCGTCCACCCATTCGGTGTAATAGACCGTTACATGGGCATTGGCGCCGAGGATCGTGTTGACGAACTCCGTCCGAAAGCCCGCACGCACCGCCAGCGTCGCCACAAGCGCAAAGACGGCCAGCGTGATGCCGACAAGGCTGATCCAGGTCATCACGGACACGCCCCCATCGGCGCGTTTCGCCCGCAGGTATCGCCAGGCGATCATCCACTCGAAGGGCGCGAAGGGGGGCGGTGTCTTTGCCATCTTGTCCCGGTCCTGCTGCTCAGGCGCGAAAGTGGCCTGCGGGGCAGGCGCGGTCAAGTCGTGACGGGGCGGCGGTCACGCTCAGTTGACGCGGGCCACGACGTAATCGGCCAGTTCGATCAGCAGGTCGCGCAGGGTGGATTGCGGCAGCGAGGACATGGCGGATTTGGCCCGGTCCGCCCAGGCCAGGGCCTCCTTCCGGGTCTCGTCCAGCGCTCCGTGCCTGTTGAGCAACTCCAAAGCGTGCTCCAGGTCGCCGTCGCGCTGGTCGCCCTTTTCGATGGTGCGCTTCCAGAAGGCGCGCTCCTCGTCAGTGGCGCGGGCAAAGGCCTTGATCAGCGGCAGCGTCAGCTTGCGCTCGCGGAAGTCGTCGCCGATGTTCTTGCCCGTCGCGTCGCCGCCCCAGTAATCCAGCAGATCGTCGACGATCTGGAACGAAATGCCAAGCGCGTCGCCGTAGTCGAACAGCGCCTTGATCTCGTCTTCGGGGCGGCCTGCGATCACCCCGCCAACCTCGGTTGCGGCCGAGAACAGCGCGGCGGTCTTGCCCCGGACCACCTGCAGGTAGATCTCCTCCGTGGTCTTCAGATCCTGCGCTGCGGTCAGCTGCAGCACCTCACCCTCCGCGATGGTGGCGGCGGCATCGGACAGGATGCGCAGCACGCGGATGTTGCCGCTCTCCGTCATCAGCTGGAAGGACCGGGCGAAAAGGTAGTCGCCCACGAGCACCGAAGACTTGTTGTCCCACAGAAGGTTCGCTGTCGGCCGCCCGCGGCGCTTCTCGCTTTCGTCCACCACGTCGTCGTGCAGCAGGGTTGCCGTGTGGATGAACTCCACCGTCGCGGCGAGGTGCACGTGATAGGGCCCCTCGTAGCCGCAAAGCCGGGCCGAGGCGAGCGTCAGCATGGGCCGCAGCCGCTTGCCCCCTGCCTCGACCAGATGCGCGGTCACTTCGGGAATGCGCGGCGCGTGGCGCGAGGCCATCCGCTCGCGGATCAGCGCGTTCACCGCGTCCATCTCGCCGGACAACAGGTCGGCAAGGCGCTCGTGCGGCTTTGTCACGGTATCCATCACGTTCATCACACCCCCGCGCAAGGCTCGACAACCGGCGTGCCTTGTCCTTAAATCCCCGCCATGGAAGAGTTGCTTCGCACAAACGACATAACACTGATCCCGCTGGCGAAAACCCTTCTGGACGAAGCGGGTATAGACAGCTTTGAACTGGACGTAAACATGAGCGTCCTCGAAGGGTCCATTGGCATATTGCCACGGCGGCTCATGGTGCCGTCCGGGTGTCTGGAAGAGGCGCGGCAGGTGCTGCGCGATTTCGGAGTCGACGTTGAGGGTTGATCCCTTCGCGCGCGAGGATCTCGATTGCAGCGATTTCCTGGGCGGCCGGGTGCGGCTCTGGCAGCCGAAGACAGGGTATCGTGCGGGCATCGACCCTGTTCTGCTCGCGGCGTCGATACCGGCGAGACCGGGACAATCCGTCCTCGAACTCGGCTGCGGCGCAGGCCCCGCGCTGTGTTGTCTCGGCGTCCGGGTGCCGGGACTGGGCCTCGCGGGTGTGGACGTGCAGGACGCCTACGCGAATCTCGCCAAGGACAATCTGCGGGAAAACAGGCTGGACGGGGACATCTGGACCTCCGACCTGACCGAGTTGCCCGCCGATCTGCGGCAACTCAGCTTTGACCACGTGATGGCAAATCCGCCGTATTTTCACGAGAATCGACGCCGAAGCGCGGCAGATGCCGGACGGGAGGCAGGCCGGGCAGGGGCAGTCCCGTTGGAAGACTGGGTTGGCGTGGCATCGCGCAGGCTCAAACCGCAGGGTTTCGCCACCTTCATACAACGGGTAGAGCGCCTGCCGGAGTTGCTGGCCGCGATGCGGATGTCCTTGGGATCGCTCGAACTCATGCCGCTGTTTCCGCGCGAGGGGCGGGGCCCCCGGCTGATTCTTGCCCGAGGACGCAAGGGCGGGCGGGCGGATTTCCGCTTCCATTCCGGCCTCGTGCTGCATCGCGGCAAGGCCCATGAGGGCGATCACGAACACTACTCCGACGCGATTAACGCTATTCTGCGAGAAGGTGAGTTTTTAACCTTCCTTTAACTTTTTTGGCGCTCTCCTGAGACTTGTCATAAATCCGTGACCTATGCTGCAACCGCGGCGTGACTTCTTACATGAGTTATGCTGCACTGAGAGTCTGAGCAACAAAGGAGTATGCCATGAGCTTGAGTTCGCACCTGCAGGAACTGAAGAGGAAGCATCAATCTCTGTCGGAGTCGGTCGAAAGGGCGCAAGCGGCGCCGGGTATCGACGACCTCCGTGTCGCTGAACTGAAAAAGCAGAAGCTCCGCCTCAAGGAAGAAATCACCAGGATCGAATCCCAGCCCGTGATGTGATACCACCCTTGCGCCCTCGATCGGGCGACGCCAACCGGGTCTGCCCTGCACGGGCGGGCCCTTTTTGTTTGCTGCCCTTGCTTTGTCCGCCACGGTGGTCGCGACGCAAAAAAGGCGCTCCCGGGAGTGAGCGCCTTTGCTGTTTCCAGGATGCGCGTGGTGTCAGACGAAGAACTGCGCACCGTTCGCGGAGATCGTGGAGCCATTGATGAAGCCCGCGTCGTCGGAGGCAAGGAAGGCCACGCAGCGCGCGATTTCTTCCGGCTCGCCGAGGCGACCGGCCGGGATGCCCGCAATGATGCTCTCGCGCACTTTCTCCGGAATCGCCATGACCATTTCGGTTGCGATGTAGCCGGGGCACACCGCGTTGGCGGTGATGCCGGCGCGGGCGCCTTCCTGCGCCAGGGACTTCACGATGCCGAGGTCGCCGGCCTTCGTCGCGGCATAGTTCACCTGGGCGAACTGGCCCTTCTGGCCGTTGATCGAGGAGATCACGATGATTCGGCCGAACTTGCGCTCGCGCATGCCGGGCCACACCGGGTGAACGGTGTTGAAAACGCCGGTCAGGTTGGTGTCGATCACCTCTTTCCACTGTTCCGGTGTCATCTTGTGGAAGGGCGCGTCGCGGGTGATGCCAGCGTTGGCGACGACGACGTCGATCGGGCCGAGATCGGCCTCGACCTGCGCGATGCCCGCCTTGGAGGACTCGTAGTCCGCCACGTTCCACTTGTAGGTCTTGATGCCGGTGGCTTCGGTGAAGGCGGCGGCCTTCTCATCGTTCCCGGCGTAGGTCGCGGCGACCTCGTAGCCCTCGGCTTTCAGTTTCTTGGAAATCGCTTCGCCGATTCCGCGGCTGCCGCCGGTGACAAGTGCAACGCGTGCCATGTTGTGTTCCTCCAATTAGTCAGTGCGTTGGTAAGATGGTTACATTTCCGGTCAGCAATGCGCAACAATGTTGCGTTAAGTCATAGTGCCTGACTTATGCCGACCAGAAAAAAGGGGCGCATCGCTGCGCCCCTCGAATGCCGGATGGCCGGGGCGATTACGGGCGCTCCACGCAGAGCGCAACGCCCATGCCGCCGCCGATGCACAGCGTGGCGAGGCCCTTCTTGGCGTCGCGGCGCTTCATCTCGAACAGCAGGGTGTTCAGAACGCGCGCGCCCGAAGCGCCGATCGGGTGGCCGATCGCGATTGCGCCGCCGTTCACGTTCACGATGGCCGGGTCCCAGCCCATGTCCTTGTTCACGGCGCAGGCCTGCGCGGCGAAAGCTTCGTTGGCTTCGACCAGGTCGAGATCGCCAACGGACCAGCCCGCCTTTTCCAGGGCCTTGCGGGACGCGTAGATCGGGCCGACGCCCATGATCGACGGATCGAGGCCAGCGGTGGCGTAGGAGGCGATGCGGGCGAGCGGCTCGATGCCGCGCTTCTCGGCGTTCTCGGCGGACATCAGCAGAACGCCGGCGGCGCCGTCGTTCAGGCCGGAGGCGTTGGCCGCGGTCACGGTGCCGTCCTTCGTGAACGCCGGACGCAGCTTCTGCATGGCTTCGATGGTCGCGCCGTGGCGGATGTACTCGTCCTTGTCCACGACGATGTCGCCCTTGCGGGTCTTGACCGTGAAGGGGATGACCTCGTCATCGAACTTGCCGGCCTTCTGCGCGGCCTCTGCCTTGTTCTGCGAGGCGACGGCGAATTCGTCCTGCATGTCGCGGCTGATCTGCCACTTCTCGGCGACGTTTTCGGCGGTCTGACCCATGTGGTAGCCGTTGAAGGCGTCCCACAGGCCGTCGCGGATCATCGTGTCGATGTAGCTCATGTCGCCCATCTTGTGCCCGGCGCGGAGGTTCGCGGCGTGGGGGCTGAGCGTCATGTTCTCCTGGCCACCGGCGCAGATGATGTCCGCGTCACCGAGCATGATATGCTGAGCACCCAGCGCAACGGCGCGCAGACCCGAACCGCAGACCTGGTTGAGACTCCAGGCCGCGGCCTCTTTCGGCAGGCCGGCGTTGATGTGCGCCTGGCGGGCCGGGTTCTGGCCCTGGGCAGCGGTCAGCACCTGGCCGAGGATGGTTTCGGAAACCTCGGACTTGTCGATACCGGCGCGGGCCACGAGGGCCTCGAGCACGGCCGCTCCGAGATCGTGAGCGGGGGTATTGGCAAAAGCGCCGCTGAAGCTGCCGACGGCAGTTCGGGCAGCACTGGCGATAACGACATTGGTCATGTTTGTTCCTCCGGCCAAGTGTTCGCGCGAAGGGTTACAGTGTTTACCGGGAAGGTCAAACAGACTGACTTCGCGTCATGGTGGAGGCGTAGAACATTCTGCGCTGCAGCGAAAGCGACCTTCTGTCACGGTCGGCGCTATCAGGCCGTCAGCGCGTCGGGTCTGGTCCGCCACGGCGGGCGCACGGTCGGGGCTGCGAAGTAGTAACCCTGCAGACAGTCGATGCCGATTTCGCGCAGGCATTCCATGTCCTCGGCGGTTTCCACCCGTTCAGCAACAGTGAACATGTCGAATTGCTCGGCGATGGCATGGATCGCCGTGACCAGCACCTGGTTGTCGGGATCGCTCGCGATGCCTGTGGTGAACTGGCCGTCTATCTTGAGGATGTCGAAACTGAAGTCCTTGAGGTATCGCAGCGCCGTGAACCCCGCGCCGAAATCGTCCATGGCAAACGAAATGCCCTTCTTCTGAAGCTCGCGCATGAAGGAGACGACCAGTTCCGGGACGGTCATGGCGGAGGCTTCCGTGATCTCGAGAACCAGCCGTTCCGCAACGGTGGGATCGCCCGAAAGGCCCCGGCTGAGGACGCGCATCCACTTGCGGTAGCCAATGGACCGCGCGGACATGTTGATCGACAGGCGCAGATCCGGCACCCGCGCCAGTTCCGCCAGACCCTTTTCCAAAGCAATGCAATCGAGCAGGCGTCCGTACTCGGTGTCCTCGACGACCGCGATGAAATCGCGCGCCGGAATGACCCGTCCGGTCTCGTCGAGAACGCGGATCAACCCCTCGTAAAAGGCGATCTCGCCCGGGTTGGCGGCCTGCACGACCGGCTGAAAGGCCAGCAGGGTTTCCCGATGCTCGATGGCGCGGCGGACCATCAGCAGCGTGTTGGCGTCACGCTGGCCGACCGCAAGGGCCAGAGCGTTGCGGGGGCCGCTCTCCAACGCCTTGAGATGCTTTTCCTTAAGGGCCATGTTCGTCTCCCGACACAGTGCATTGCCAGCTTTGGGACACAGGCCTTAAACCTCGGTTAAACATTCAATTGATGGCAAATTTGCAGGTCTTTCATCACCGCTTGACTCTGTGGAATTGCCCCGTATAAGCGCGGCTTCACTGGTGTTGGTGGCCCCCGCAAGGGGATGCCCTGTCGTTCCGGCCAAATCCGGGAAGAGGACAACGCCCTTCGAATGCGCGTCTCATCCCGAAAAGTGGGAACCGGTTTTCGGGAAGATGAGGCGGCAAACCAAATGAAGGAGATCAGATCGTGACCAAACGCACGTCTGCCAAGTACAAGATCGACCGCCGCATGGGCGAAAACATCTGGGGCCGTCCGAAGTCCCCGGTCAACCGCCGCGAATACGGCCCGGGCCAGCACGGCCAGCGCCGCAAGGGCAAGATGTCCGACTTCGGCCTGCAGCTCCGCGCCAAGCAGAAGCTGAAGGGTTACTACGGCGACCTGACCGAGAAGCAGTTCAAGAAGATCTACGTCGAAGCTGCCCGCGTGAAGGGTGACACCGGCGAGAACCTGATCGGCCTGCTCGAGCGCCGTCTGGACGCCGTCGTCTACCGCGCCAAGTTCGTGCCGACCGTCTTCGCGGCCCGTCAGTTCGTGAACCACGGCCACGTCCTGGTGAACGGCCAGCGCGTCAACATTCCGTCCTACCGCGTCAAGGAAGGCGACGTCATTGAGGTCCGCGAGAAGTCGCGCCAGATGACCGCCCTGCTCGAGGCTGTCCAGCTCGCCGAGCGCGACGTTCCGGATTACATCGAGGCGGACCACTCCAAGATGACCGCGACTTTCGTGCGCACCCCGGGTCTCTCCGATGTGCCGTACCCGGTCGTCATGGAACCGAACCTCGTGATCGAATACTACGCGCAGAACTAAGGTTCGGCGCCCGAGATTCGCGAAAGGCCGTCCCAAGGGACGGCCTTTTTGCTTGTGCAGCAAGGCGAGGCCTTCGGGCATGAAAAAAGCCGCGTCCCGGAGGGGCGCGGCCTTTTGCTTGACGTGCGTGCGGGGACTCAGATGTGGAGCATGTCCCGCATCACGTGGCGGACGATGTCTTCGCGCTTGAGGCCCATAGCCTCCAGATCGTCGTCGGACTTTGCGGTAAGGCGCTCGATTTCGCGCATCCGCGGGTTGGATTCGGCGATCATCACCAGGGCGGCCAGGATGCGGCGCCCAAGTCCGGCGAGCGGTGCGCTGGCGGGCGTGGTGACGTAGGGGGCAGTGATATGTGCCATGAGAGTTGCCTCGCGTCTCTTTATAGGTCAGGAACTGCTACACAATTTACGCCGCGCTGCAGCATGGCGCTACGCCCGAAGCGGAATAGCCGCTCTCGCAAAACTGCATAGGTCGCAAAGAGTCGCCCAACGCAATGAGGCGGCCGGGGAAGCCGCCTCGGATGCGTTCTGAAATATACGTGCAATCAATCACTTGGCAAATGCAGGGCCCGGGACCGGACCCCGCGTGCGGTCACACTCACGGCACGACGTCTAGACCAGGTTCTTTACAGTTTTACGAAGGTTTCCGGAAAATCACCCGTCGAACCGGATCATCCGGCCAGCGGGTAGCGGGCGAGGCTGTGGAACGTGCCACTTTCGTGGTCTTGCCCGCAGAGGGTCAGGGCGTCGATCACGAACGGACGCGGCAGGATCGGCGTGATATGGGACTCCAGGGCCGCGCGGGCGACCTCCGCGACCTGCTTCGGGAGGGGGCCGGTCAGGGTCATGTGAAACCGGAAGTCGTCCATGACATAGGGATAGCCCCAAGCGTCCAGGTTTTCTTGCTGCCGCTTCGTCAGTGACGGGCCGCGCCGCCACTCCATTTCGTCATCCGAGGGCTGCGCCCGGAAAGGATCGAACTCGCGGACTACGTCCGCTGCAAGCGCCCTGAGCGCACCATCGTCTCCCTCCGGCACCAGAGCCAGGAATCGCCCGATCTGCGTCAGAGACAGCCCGTCCAACGCAACCGGGCTTGCATGCCCGCAGAAGGCGCGGAGCGCGATGTCCAGCGCCTTGACGGTCTCACCTTCGGCAAGGTGAAACGGCGGCTTCATCGTCGCATGGAAGCCATAGCGGCTGGGCTTTTCGCTCAGATCATGGGCCGGTGCGGGGAGGCCGGTCACATCCGGCGCTTTCGGCCTGTCCCCCGTCGCCATATCCCAGCCGAGCCAGGCGGCACCAAACTGCGCCAGAGCACCGGGAGGCGGCGTGAAATAGATGGCATATCGGGCGTAGGGCATTGTTTTGGCCTCCGGAATCACAGTGCGCCGGGCGCTTTGATTTGCCAAGTCACATTCCGGTATCCGGTTTCGGCGGCATGGATCTACCCGGGCCAGTGCTCTCCGAGTATGCCGCTGCCCTGCTCCTCCTCGACCACCGCTCTGTAGTGTTTCATCGCATGATCGGGTCCGAGCGATGACCGGCTGGCCCGGGCGCGGTGTACGATGCCCATGTGGTTGAACTGCGCGGGCAAACCTGTCACCGGATCATCGTCGCGGTTGATCAGCAGGCAGTAGCCGTCATTCTTGACCGGCCCGCGTGTCTTGCGCGGGCGGGGGGCCGCGAAACCGATTCCGGCAACCCCCCAGCTCTTCGTCAGGATCTGCGTCGCCGCCGCGCCAAGCGAATGGCCGATGATGTAGGTCGGCCGCGTGCCGCCGGAGTCGACCCAGTCGTAAATGACCTTGGCATGCCGCAGAAAGCCCTGGTGCCAGATCGTTCCGGACGCTCCTTTTTCGCAGGCGGGATCACTGAAAGAGTATTTCTTGCCGGCGATCCACATCACCCGAAGGTTGAATTTCAGGTAATCCATCAGGGAGTTGGATCCCGGAATCAGAAGGACACCATTGTCCAGCAGGTGCGCCTGCACATCCCCCTGGTCCAGAGACCGTGCCAGCCGGGGCGCGACGGACGGGTGTGTGCCCGCCGAATAGGACGACTGCGCCAATTGCGCTGCGACGCGGATCGGATAGCGGTGCATGGGTCGAGACTTTCAATCTTTTCATTTCGTTATCAGAGGCTTCGCGCAGACGGGCAGAGCGTCGATGCGAGGTGGATCGACTTTCTGTCAAATTAAGCCGATGGCAACTTCTCCGGCATTACAAGGCTCCATCAAAATCTTGAGGAGCACCCATGTTCAAGACCTTCCTTTCCGGGCTTATCATCTCTGCGGCCCTGACCACCGGCGCGTCCGCGCTCGACGCCAGCAAGTATCAATCCCTGGTCGCTCAAACCATCGCCGGTCTCAGCGCGGATACCGTCGATGTCGCGCAGCTCATGGCGTTCCAGCAGGACCTGGTGGACATGGGTGTCGAGGGGGCCCGCGCGTATGCCGTCGAAGCGCCGGAGCACGCCGAACTGATGAACTTCGTCGCCGACCACGCCCCCGAGATGATCGCGATGTCGCTCGATGCCATCGAATACGCCTGGCACGATGGCGAGGCGCTGGAGGAAATCGGTGTGTCGCCCGACGATCTGGATCACTTCGGCCCGGTCGTCAGCCATATGGATGCGATCATTCACCCCGCCACCGCCATGATCGCGCTGCGGGAGTTCGAGGCAACGGGCAACCGTGCGCATCTCGTACAGGTCAAGGACGAGTTGTCCGAGGTCGTCGCGCACCTTTCGCATCTGAACTGAAGCCTCAGACCCCTGAACTGAACACCAGAATCGGAGAAACCGATGAGCATAGCGCGTTCCATTTCCGTTCAACTCGTCCTCGCCTTCACAGTGATCCTGTTCATCGCGATGGGGCTGGGGGCTGTGGGCCTTCTTGGAACGCGCGCCATTGCCGGGAAGATCGAAACGACGGCGCAGACCGCATTGCCCGCAATGATGGTGGCCTCCGAACTCGAGGTCGACGCGGCGCGGGTCGAGAGCATGGCGCTGAGCTACTTTTTCCAGAACAGCGTGCTGCCCGAGACCGAAGAGCGCCTCGCATTTCTGCTCGAGAGGTTGAGCAGCGCATTGGAAACGCAGCGCAATGCTGAACTCCACTCGCGATACGAGAGCCTTGTTGCGGCCATAGACCTTGCGGTTCAGCGCCATGCGGCAGAAGTCGCCATGCGCGTCGAGGTCGGTGACGAGAACCTGACGATCGTGCAGTTTCTGAAAGCCGTGAAACTCGGCAATGCCGACTATGTCACCGCCGTCGGCGAGGCGAGCCGCTTCGGCGTCTTCGACGGATTGAACACCGATCCCGGCACGACGGCGTTTGCGGCCTTTGCCAAAAGCTATGTTGCGCCGGATGAAGCGTTCGCGGACCTTCTCGCCGCCTACGGCGAAGCCGAGGCGAAGGTCATCGACTACGTGAGCGAACGCATCGTCACCGCCGGCTCCGCGGAATTGGCCGAGGCGCAGTTCGTGCGCATGTCCTCCCGGCGGCTGCCGAGAATGACAGCCGCGCTGGACGCGGCGATCGAGGCGGCAACCGAACGCTATGGCGCCCTCCAGTCGGCCAAGAAGGACGCCCAGGTCGAGATGCGTGCCGCGCTCGTGGATTTCGTCGAAAAGGTGGACGAGCAGCAGAGGTCGGCTTTGGGCGACATGAACGAGGCCGTGTCAGAGGCGCAGGATCTCTCTACCACGGTAACCTTCGTGACGACGGTGGCTCTAGCGGTCGGCGCGATCCTGGCCGCCGCGATCTGTATTGCCGCCGTCCGCAAGGTCGGTCCGCCGATCCGTGCCATTACCGAAGCCATCACCGCGCTCGGCGAGCGCAAGTTCGACATCCCGATCCCATTCCAGAACCGCCGGGACGAGGTTGGCCGTCTGTCGCGCACTGCAGAAGAATTCAGACACCGCCTTGCCGATGCGGATGCGCTGTCGGCGGCGCAGGAGGCGGAGCGTCAGGCACAGGAAATGGTTGTCCAAAGACTCAGCCGCAGCATGCGGGCGCTGTCCGATGGCGACCTGAGCGAGACCATCGAGACGCAGTTTCCGCCAGCTTACGAACAACTCCGCGCGGACTTCAACACGACGGTGATGAACATGAACGGGCTGCTCGCCCAGATCGCTGCCAGCGTCTCCGAGGTCGAAGGCCGGGCCACCGAAATCGGCGATGCTGCCCAAGATCTTTCGGCGAGGACCGAAAGCCAGGCCGCTACGCTGGAGCAGACCGCGGCGGCGATGGATCAGCTGACGACGAGTGTCCGGGCTGCCGCCGAAAGCGCCGCCGCCGTCGAGGACCAGGTTACGGCCACACGCTCGGGTGCCGAAGAGAACGCAGAGGCCGTGCGGGAGGCCGTACAGGCCATGGCCGCGATCAAGAAATCCTCCGAAGGCATCGTGCAGATCATCAGCGTGATCGACGACATCGCCTTCCAGACCAACCTGCTTGCGCTCAACGCCGGGGTGGAGGCCGCACGTGCCGGCGAGAGCGGTCGCGGGTTTGCCGTCGTGGCATCCGAGGTGCGGAACCTTGCCCAGAAATCCTCCGATGCGGCGCAGCAGATCAAGGCGTTGATCAATGAAAGCGTCGATCAGGTCAGCGGTGGCGTGCGGCTGGTCAACAATGCCGGCGAAGCGCTCGATCAGATCGTCGAACGGGTGACGCACATCGAGAAACTGGTCAGCGGCATTGCCAACGCGGCACAGGAGCAGGCCCTCGGACTCGGCGAGGTCAACGAGGGGGTCGTGAACCTCGACCGTGTGACGCAGCAGAACGCGGCCATGGTGCAGCAGTCGACGGTGGCGAGCCAGATGCTGAAGCAGAAGGGCGACGTATTGAGCGGACTCGTGGAGCGGTTCCGGCTCATGCCCCAGTCCCGGGCGGAACGCGCCACGCCGCACGTCAGGCTCGTCGGTTGACGCCGAATCCGCGCAGGCGGCCCCGGCCTGCCCGGGCCGCCGTTTCGGATGTCCTGATAGCAGGGTGGTGGTGATCCCGGCAGGATTCGAACCTGCAACCTGCCCCTTAGGAGGGGGCTGCTCTATCCAGTTGAGCCACGGGACCACTGACCCCGCTCTTACCCTGCCTTTACAGGGTTGTCATCCCGCAACCGCCTTGCACCGGGGACAGATTAGGGTAACGATTGTCCAAAAGAAAAAGGACCTTGGCCCGTGAGCACCGAAGATTCCCGCCCGCTGACCCTGCGTGACGTGTCCGAAGCGTCGGGCGTGTCGGAAATGACCGTGAGCCGGGTGCTGCGCAACCGCGGAGACGTGAGCCAGGCGACCCGGGAGAAGGTGCTCGAAGCGGCCAAGTCGCTCGGGTATGTGCCGAACAAGATCGCGGGGGCGCTGGCGAGCCAGCGGGTGAACCTCGTGGCGGTCATCATCCCCTCGCTGCGCAACATGGTCTTTCCCGAAGTCATGTCCGGGATAAGCGCGGTTCTCGAAGAGACCGACCTGCAGCCGGTTGTGGGCGTCACCGACTATCTGCCTGAAAAGGAAGAGAGAGTTCTGTACGAGATGCTCTCCTGGCGACCCTCCGGCGTGATCATCGCGGGCCTCGAACACTCGGAGGCATCGAAGGCGATGCTGAAGGCGAGCGGTATTCCCGTGGTCGAGATCATGGACACGGATGGCACGCCGATCGACTGTGCGGTCGGGATCAGCCACCGCCGCGCCGGGCGCGAGATGGCGCGGGCGATCCTCAAGCAGGGCTACCAGCGCATCGGCTTCATGGGTACGAAGATGCCGCTCGACCACCGGGCCCGGAAGCGGTTCGAGGGCTTCACCGAAGCCTTGGCCAAGGAGGGCGTGGAGGTCGTCGACCAGGAATTCTATTCCGGCGGCTCGGCACTGGCGAAAGGCCGGGAGTTGACGCGGGCCATGCTGCAACGTGATCCGGAACTGGATTTTCTCTATTATTCCAACGACATGATTGCCGCGGGCGGCCTTCTGGAACTGATGGACCAGGGCATCGACATCCCGGGGCAGATCGGGCTGGCGGGGTTCAACGGCGTCGAACTTCTGCAGGGCCTGCCGCGGCAACTGGCGACCATGGATGCCTGCCGCACCGAGATCGGCACGAAGGCGGCACAGATCATCGCGGCGCGGGTGGCGGGGGAGGCAGAACCCGATCAGAAGGTGATCGAACTGACCCCGCGCATCTCCTTCGGGGATACGCTGAAGCGGCGGTGACCCGGCTCGACAACACCCTCGCCCGGCGCGTGTTCCTGCACCGTCATGCCTTGGCCGAGACTCCCTCCGGACCCGGAAAAGGCGAGGATCTTCAGGCGCTTGTAGAGCGGCTTGGATTTGTCCAGGTGGACAGCGTCCGCACTGTCGAGCGCGCGCACGACATGATCCTCTTTGCCCGCCGCCCGGCCTATCGTCCGGGTCACCTCACGCCTTTGTTGGAGAAACGGCGCGGGCTTTTCGAGCACTGGACACACGATGCCTCGGTCATCCCGACGGCCTTTTACCCGCATTGGAAACTCCGCTTCGACCGCGACCGGGCGCGGTTGCACAGTCGCTGGGAAGAGTGGCAGAGACACGAGTTTTCTCATAAGTTCAAAGAGGTTATCGAGAGAATTCGCGCCTCTGGTCCCTGCGGTTCATCGGATGTCGGGGAAGATGAGGCGCGGTCCAAAGGCGGCTGGTGGGAGTGGCATCCTTCGAAAACCGCCCTCGAGTTCCTCTGGCGCAGCGGGGTGCTTTCGGTCACGCGGCGGGAGGGCTTCCGAAAAATCTATGACCTGACGGAGCGGGTGATCCCGGAAGAGCATCGCGCGCAGGCGCCTTCCGAAGCCGAAACGGTCGATTGGCTTTGCCGCAACGCGTTGGAAAGGCTCGGTTTTGCCACCCACGGCGAATTGTCGGCCTTCTGGGCCACGATCCGCCCGGAGGAAGCGAAAACCTGGGTCTCGGCGGCACTGGCGCGGGGCGAGATCGAGCCTGTCGAGATCCAGGGCGCGGATGGCAGCTGGCGGAAAAGTGTGGCATTCCCTGGGCTTCTGGACGAGGCTCTGGCTGCGCCAGAGCCGACGGCACGGCTGCGGGTGCTGTCACCATTCGATCCGGCACTGCGGGATCGCAAACGGGCCGAACGCCTGTTCGGGTTCTTCTATCGCATTGAAATCTTTGTGCCTGCCCCGAAACGCACCTACGGATATTATGTCTTTCCCCTGCTCGAAGGGGACCGCCTCGTCGGCCGGATCGACATGGCCGCGAACCGGGCTGAAGGAACGCTGGACGTCACGGCGCTCTGGCCGGAGGCTGGCGTGCGTTGGGGGCAGGGCCGACAGGCGCGGCTGGAGGCCGAACTCTCCCGCGTCGCCCGCTTTACCGGCGTCGAAACCGTGCGATTTCTCGACGGCTGGTTGCGGGACTGCAGGGTGCGGTAGGCCTCGGTCCGGGCCGCGGGACTAACGCACCGCGCGCAGGGGTTAACGCACCGTCCCCCCGCAACGGGGCACATCATGTGGTGTCCGACGCTCTCATCTTCCCCAGGACATCTGGGTCAGTATCCGGTCGCCATCCTGCGTTCCTCGGTCGTTTGGTACGATTCGGGTGCAGTTTCGTACATATTCCGAGATGGCAATTCTTTGTGGTATCGATACCATAGAAGAAACCGCCATGACGTTGCGTCCAAACGTGTTAATGCCCCGGTTTCACGTCAGATCGCGGTACATCACCAGGGCATCGACGAACCCCTCGGTGGGATGCGCAAAGGCGCCCGGCAACCGTCCGACGATCCGGAATCCGGCCCGCTCCCAGGTCGCCACGGCACGCAGGTTGGTGCTCACGACGAAGTTGTATTGCATGGCCCGGAAGCCGAAACCCGGCGCGACCGCCAGCGAATGTGCCAGCATGGCCCGCGCCACACCCTTGCCGCGGGCCTCTGACCCGGTGATGTAACCGCAATTGCAGACGTGGCTGCCGCCGCCCTTCTGGTTGCGCACCATGTAATAGGTCCCGACGATCGAACCGCCGGTTTCCGCGACGAAGACCCGCCGCTCCGGCCCGAACCAGTAGGCAATGGCTTCCGGTTCCGCAATGTCCGGGTCGATGGCATAGGTGTCGCCGGCCCGGAACACCGGCTCAAGCAGGGCCCAGACGGCGGGACGGTCTACGTCCGTGGCGGGGCGGATGCTGACGCTCATGTCTGGCCCTCGGTCTCGATGTGGATGACGGTGCCGCAATGCTTGCAATGCACCGCGTCGGCGTCGTGAAGCACAAGCCCGCAAGTGCCGCACGGCTGGCGCACCTTGTTCGGGCGGAACAGCACCTGCACCAGCCGCAGGAAAAGCGTGACCCCGGCGATCATCACGACGACGGAAATCATGCGCCCGAGCGTGCCGGGCAGGGTGATGTCGCCGAACCCCGTCGTCGTCAGCGCGGTAACGGTGAAATAGAGCGCGTCCGCGTAGTTCTGGATATCGGGATTCAGAGGGTACTGGGTGGCATAGATGATGCCGGTCATGATGAAGATGAAGACGAGGAGGTTGAGGCTGGCGGAGATCACCTCGTGGTTGCTCTCGAAATAGGGGAAGTCCTTCCGCAGCCGGGTGGAGAGCTGGTAGGTGTGCAAGAGACGCAGCGTGCGCATGACCCGCAGGAAGCCAAGGCCTTCGCCAGCGAGCGGCGCGAGGAAGGAGACCACGGCGATGAGATCGGCCAGCGTGGTCAGCCGGGTCATCAGGCGCAGCCGGTTGGTGGAGATCCAGATGCGGGCGGCGAAATCGGCGAGGATGAAGACGCCAAAGACCATGTCGATGGTCTCCACCACCGGCCCGTGCCGGGTGAAGGAGGTGGCGATGACGAAGAGGATCGTGACGATGTCGAAGATCAGCAGGCCGTAGCGAAAGCGATGCGCCGCGTCGGTGTCTCCCGCGTAGAGCTCGCGTATGCGGTTCTTCATCGTGCCTTCCCTCGTTTCTTCTCTTTGAAAATACTCAAAAGAAGACGGCGCCGCCATCGCGACGCCGCTTTTTTCGCAGGGACGGTCCCGTAGGGCGGGGCTGTGCCCCGCGCCCCTTCAGAATTCCACGACGGCGCGGATGGATTTGCCCTCGTGCATGAGGTCGAAGCCGTGGTTGATCTCCTCGAGCTTCAGCTTGTGGGTGATCATCGGGTCGATCTCGATCTTGCCGTCCATGTACCAGTCGACGAACTTCGGCACGTCCGTCCGCCCCTTCGCGCCGCCGAATGCCGTGCCTTTCCAGACCCTTCCGGTCACCAGCTGGAACGGCCGCGTCGAGATCTCCGCCCCCGCGGGCGCCACGCCGATGATCACCGACACGCCCCAGCCGCGGTGCGAACACTCCAGCGCGTCGCGCATCACCTTGACGTTGCCCGTCGCGTCGAACGAGTAGTCGACGCCGCCGATCTGGTCGGCGCCGCGCTTCGTCAGGTTGACGATCTCCTGCACGGTATTCTCTACCTTCGAAGGATTAACAAAATGCGTCATGCCGAATTTCTTCGCCATTTCTGCTTTGGAATCATTGAGATCGACGCCGATGATCATGTCCGCGCCGGCCATGCGCAGGCCCTGGATCACGTTCAGGCCGATGCCGCCGAGGCCGAAGACCGCCGCCGTTGACCCAATCTCAACACCTGCCGTGTTAATCACGGCGCCGATGCCGGTGGTGACGCCGCAACCGATGTAGCAGATCTTGTCGAAGGGCGCGTCCTCGCGGACCTTGGCGAGGGCGATTTCGGGCATCACGGTGTGATTGGCGAAGGTCGAGCAGCCCATGTAGTGGTAGATCGGCGTGCCGTCGAGCATCTTGAAGCGGGTGGTGCCGTCCGGCATCAGGCCCTGGCCCTGCGTGTTCCGGATCGCGGTGCACAGGTTCGTCTTGCCCGAGAGGCAGGACGGGCACTGGCGGCACTCGGGGGTGTAGAGCGGGATGACGTGATCGCCGGGCTTGAGCGTGGTGACCCCCTCGCCGACCTCGACGACGACGCCCGCGCCTTCATGGCCGAGAATGCAGGGGAACAGCCCCTCGGGATCGGCGCCGGAGCGGGTGAATTCGTCGGTGTGGCACAGGCCGGTGGCCTTGATCTCGACCAGCACTTCCCCGGCCTTCGGCCCGTCCAGCTCGACTTCCATGATCTCAAGCGGTTTTCCCGCTGCAAGGGCAACGGCGGCTTTCGTTCGCAT